>JAOPUS010000281.1 GCA_025963345.1 Blastococcus sp.
ACCGGGCCGGCAGCTGCGCCGGAGCAGGAGGACCCATGCCCAACCCGTTCGTGAAGCTGTGGAAGTACCTCACGGCCTCCGCCAACGCCCAGATCGACCAGCGCGCCGACCCGAAGATCCAGATCGCTCAGGCGATCGAGGCCGAGCAGCAGCGGCACCAGGCGCTGGCCAACCAGGCCGCGGCGGTGCTGGGCAACCAGCGGCAGCTGGAGATGCGGCTGAACCGGAACCTCGGCGAGGTGGAGAAGCTGCAGTCGTCGGCGCGGCAGGCCCTCGTGCTCGCCGACAAGACCCGTGCCGGAGGCGACGCGGCCAAGGCCGCCGAGTACGAGAACGCCGCGCAGGCCTTCGCCACCCAACTGGTCGCCGCCGAGCAGGCCATGGAGGACCTCAAGCGCAGCCACGACGAGGCGCTGCAGGCCGCCGAGCAGGCGCGCGGCGCCGTGGAGCAGAGCCGGATGCGGCTGCAGACGACGCTGGCCGAGCGCACCAAGCTGATGAGCCAGCTGGAGCAGGCCAAGATGCAGGAGCACGTGGCCTCCTCGCTGCGCCAGGTCAACGAGCTGTCGGCGCCGGGCAACACCCCGAGCCTCTCGGAGGTCCGCGACAAGATCGAGGCGCGGTACGCCAACGCGCTCGGCCAGGCGGAACTCGCGCAGAGCTCGGTCGAGGGCCGGATGCTCGAGGTGCAGAAGGCCACGCTGGATGTCGCGGGTGCCTCCCGGCTGGACCAGATCCGCGCCTCCATGGGCGGTGGCGCCCCGGCGGTCGAGGGCAGCCAGGCCGCCGCCGCGATCGAGCAGGGTGTGCCGCCGGTGCAGCAGCCGGCCGCCTCCGAGCGCGAGGCCCAGCCGGCCGAGCGTCCCGACCAGCAGGCCTGACCCGACCGGGGCGCGCGATGTCGGTACCGGCTTGTCCCGCGCCTCGGTACTCCGGCGAGGGCAGGGTGGTCAACGCGTCACTTCGCCGGGCGGCACCCCGCCGGAGCTGACCACCGGGCCGGGCGGTGCCGCGCACTACCCGGCCACCGGTGCCGACCGGTCCCGGCCCGCACTTCCACCGGGGAATCACCGAGTCCTTCTACGTGCTCAGCGGCACCGTGCGGCTCTACGACGGATCCCCGGGGGCTTCCTGCACGTGCCCGAGGGCGGGGTCCACGGCTTCCGGAACGAGTCGGGGGAGCCGGCGTCGATGCTCCTGCTGTTCACGCGGGGCGGCCCGCGGGAGGACTACGTCGAGACCATCGCCGATGCCGCCCGCCGGGAGTCGATGGACGAGGCGGACCGGACGGAGTTCTTCCTGCGGCACGACACGTTCTGGGTCTGACCGCTCAGCGGTAGAGCGTGACGGGTGCGGGCCGGTCCGGCTCGCCGGTGCGGGCCTGAGGGTCGATGGGGGAGCGGGCCGCCTGGCAGCGGGGGCACCACCAGGTCACCCGTTCCTGTGTGGGCGGCCCCTGCTCGCCCAGCAGGACCGCGGTACCGCAGCGCAGGCAGGGCTTCGCGCGGCGGCCGAACACCCAGTGGTCGCGGCCCCGCCGGGGGTCGCCGGTGGTGTTCTGCTCGGGGTGGTGCAGGTTGGCACGCATCAGCGTCCGGGCGCGCTCGACCAGCGCGGCCAGGTCGGGGACGTCGGCCACCCGTGTCCACGGGTGCACGCCCCGGATGAACAGCGACTCGACCTTGTAGAGGTTGCCGATGCCGGCGAGGTTGCGCTGGTCGAGCAGTGCGACGCCGATCTGGTCGTCGGGATGGTCGCCCAGCCGGCGCAGCGCCTCGTCGAGGTCCCAGTCCGGGCCGAGCACGTCGGGTCCGAGGTGACCGACCAGACGCTCCTCCTCGGCGGTGGGCACGAGGTCGATGTCGTGCAGCCGGTAGCCGACGCACTCCCAGTCGTCGGTGGCCAGGACCACCCGGACGTCGTAGGCCGGTCCGCCGTGCCATCTCGTGCCGGGCCGGTAGATGTGCCAGCTCCCGTCCATCCGGAAGTGCGTCCGCAGCGTGCGGTCGTCGGCCAGCCGGATCAGCAGGTGCTTGCCGCGGGGCACGACCTCGCGGACGGTGGCCCCGGTCAGGTCGAGGGTGGCCAGTTGCGGGAGGCGGAACTCGCCGCGGCGCAGCGTGCCGCCGGCCAGCGCGGTGTTCATCCGCTGCGCGGCCAGCCAGACGGTGTCTCCCTCGGGCACGCATCCAGTGTCCCCGTCCGGGATCGGGCCTGCCCACATGGTGTGAGCCCCCTGACAACCGGGATGACAGCCGGGCCGTGCTGCGCTGAAGCCCAGCGTGAGCGTTCCTCTGCGACTGCGTGCCCGGTTCGGCGCCGATGTGCCGACCCCTCCCGCCGAGCCGGTCACCGTGACCGTGGCTCGGGTGGTGCGCCCCGACCAGCGGGAAGCCTTCGAGCGGTGGGCCGACGACGTGCTGCAGGTGGCCGCGGGATTCCCCGGCAACCTCGGCGCCTCCCTGCTGCACCCGGGCCCGGACAGCTCCGAGTACCACCTGGTCTACCGCTTCGTCGACGACGAGTCGCTGGCTGCCTGGGAACGGTCCTCGGAGCGGCGGTCGGCGCTCGCCCACGTCGAGGAGATGGTCGACGACGAGCGCTATGCCCGCGTCGCCGGACTCGAGAGCTTCTTCACCCGGCCGGCCACGCCGGGCCCGCGCTGGCGGCTGACCCTGCTGACCGTGGCCGCGGTCTTCGCGATCACCTCGGTGCTGCAGCAGTTCGTGATGCCGCACCTGGCCACCTGGCCGCTGGAACTGCGGCTGCTGCTGTCGGCGTTCGTGGTGGTGCTGCTCCTGGGCCAGGTGCTGATGCCGACGCTGACCCGGCTCTTCGCGCGCTGGCTGCACCCCTCCCGCGTCTGAGCGGAACCGTCGTACCCGCGGCGTAGACCGTCGGCATGAGGTCGTTGCGGCTGCCGGTTCGCGGCCCCTTCTCGCTCGCGGAAAGCACCCGCTTCCTCGAGGGCTTCACGCCTGCCCGGTACCGCGGATCGCCTGGCGACGGCGGGCTGCGCCTGGCATTTCCTGTGGAGGGCACCGGCGAGACGGTCGGGGTGTCGGTGCGCCAGGACCGGGACGGCGCGGTGCTGGCGGTAGTGGACGGGGACGTGTCGGACCGACTGCCCGCGCAGCTGGCCCGGATCCTTTCCCTGGATGTGGACGGTGCCGGCTACCCGGACGTCTTGGCGAGCGACCCCGTGGTGCACGAGCTCGCCGCCCGACACCAGGGGCTGCGCCCGGTCTGCTTCTTCTCCCCGTACGAGGCCGCCTGCTGGGCGGTCCTGGCACAGCGCACCAGCATGGTCTCGGCCGCGGCTGTCAAGGAGCGCATTGCGGAACGTCACGGGAAAGGGCGGCGGGTCGACGGCGTCGAGCTGTGGGCCTTCCCGTCGGCGGAACGGCTGCGCGCAGCCGCCGACGAGCTCCCCGTTCCTGAGGTGAAGCGGAGTCGGCTCCGGGCACTCGCCGAGGCCACGATGGACGGCCGGCTCGACGCGACCCGGCTGCGGGCGCTCCGCGTCGAGGACGCCCTCGCGGGGGTCCGGGAGCTGCCGGGGATGGGACCGTTCTCGGCCGAGCTCGTCGTGGTCCGTGGCGCGGGAGCGCCCGACGTCTTCCCCACCAACGAAGGGCGGCTGCATGCCGCGATGGCCGAGCTGTACGGGCTCGTCGCCCCGACGGTGAGCGAGCTCGGCGCCGTGGCCGAACACTGGTCTCCCTACCGCAGCTGGGTGTCGGTGCTCATCCGGGCGCACCACGAGGCACACGCGGGCCCGGCCGGTCGCGGTGGCCGGAGGTCAAGGGGCTGACCCGCCGGGCACCCCGCCCGCTTCTGGAGTGTTCCGCGTGCTCCCGGAGTCCTGCAGAACCCCGAACGCGCGAACAACACCCCAAGAGCCAACTCGAATCAGTCGCCCGATCGGTCGGCGGCGAGCGAGCCGGCGCTCGCGCCAGTCACTGCTGCCCGGGACCAGGACCCACGCGACGTCTCCAGCAGCGCACCGCCGCTACCGCGCCCAGCCGGCCGGCGGACCGACTCAGGCCGCATGTGAGCTCACGTACGCAGTGTCGCGTCGGCGTAGGCGTCCTGTCGGGACCGCCGCACCTGGCGCCCGCGTCGGGAGCCCCGTCACCCGCGCAGGCGCAGGCCTCTGGGAGTGGCGGCGAACCCGGCCGCCTGCAGCGCCGCCGACAACGGCGTGGACTCGTGCACCGATGCGCCGTCGGCCTTCTGCACGACCATGCGGCCCAGTGCCCCGGCCGACACCGCGCTGGACAGCGCCGTCGCCGCCTCCTTGAGGACGTGCTCGTCCTCGGTCCAGGACAACAGCGTCTTCCCGCCGCGCTCGACGTAGAGCACCAGGTCGCCGTCGACCAGCACGACCAGCGCGCCGGCCTTGCGGCCCGCGCGGTGACCGGTGGCGGCCCGGCGTCCGGAACCGGTGCCCTCGCCGACGTCGACCGCATCAGGGTCGCCGGCGGCCGGGCGTTCGGGCCAGGGCAGCGCGGCGCCGTAGACGTTGGCCGGGTCCGTCGCCGCGAGAACCACCGCGCCGCCCGGCACGCGGTCGGGCGAGGCGAAGGTGCGCAGCCGGTCGATCGATCCGGGGGTGCCGAACTGGGCCGCCCCCAGGGTCTCCACGAAGTACCCGCGCCGGGCCCGGTTGTTCTCCTCGAACGCCCGCAGCACCGGGTACACCGCCGAGAAGCCGCCGACGACCTGCTCGGCCATGACCGCGCCCCGGGTCAGCACGCCGTGCCGTTCCAGCAGCGCCTCCGTGCGCGCGGTCGTCCGCCGGGTGGCGTTCGGCTCCCGCTCGGGCAGCCGCGACCACCGGCCGGCGACCGTGGGCGGCCCGGTGCGGGTGGGCATGGCCGGCCGGCCGAGGCGGGCGCGTCCGTAGCGCGTGCCGGCCGTACGGGCGCGGGGTGCGGCCGGCCTGCTGCGGTGGGTGCCCCCGCCGCCCAGCCGGGTGCGCAGCGGGGCGAGGGTGTCGTTGGTCAGTACCCCGGCCCACACGAGGTCCCAGACCAGGTCGGCCATCGCGGCGTCGTCGGTGGCACCCACGAGATCGGACAGGCCGCGGAAGAACAGCGCCTGGCCCCCGGCGAGCTGCTCGAGGATCGGCCCGCCCCCGTCCGGCACCTCCAGCGGCTCCGGCAGCAGCAGCGGTGCGAGATCGGCGGGGACGAGGCTGATCCAGCCGTCGCCGCCGGGAAGTCCGCCGGCCCCGGCCCAGAGCACCTCCCCGGCGCTGGTGAGCTCGTCGAGCATCGCGGGGGAGTAGTCCCTGACCCGCGCCGGGAGCACGAGCGACTCGAGCGCACTGGCCGGTACCAGGGCACCGGCGAGCTGCTCGACGACGGCGAGGACGCCGTCCGTACCGCGCATCCGGCCGCCGACCCCCTGCCAGGACGGCGTGAACCGCGCCAGGGTGCCGATCGGGACCGGCTCCACCTCCTGACGCAGCTTCGCCAGGCTGCGTCGCCGGATGGAGCGGAGCACCTCGGCGTCGCACCACTCCTGACCGCTGCCGCCGGGCCGGAACTCGCCGGTGACCAGGCGGCCGGTGCCGCTGAGTCGGTGCAGGGTGGCCGCGACCACGGCGACGCCCAGGCCCAGCCGGATGGCGGTCTCGGTCGGCTGGAAGGGGCCGTGGGTCCGCGCGTAGCGCCCGACGAGGTCACCCAGCGGGTCGGCGACCGGCTCCGTGAAGACCTCGGGGACGCCGACGGGCAGGGCCGTGCCGAGGGCGTCGCGGAGCCGGCCGGCGTCCTCGATCGCGACGTAGCGCTCCTCGCCGGCGATGCGCACCTGCAGTGCCCGGCGGGAGGCGACCAGCTCGTCCAGCCAGGCCTGCGGCACTCCGCGCGCGGCGGCCTCGTCGGCGGTGAGGTCACCGACCCCGCGCAGGAGGTCGGTCGCGCCGTCGATGTCCCGAGGGCGTCGTTGTTCCGGCAACCGCTGGAGTTCGGCCTCCACCTCGGACATGGCCTCGGCGTCGAGCAGTTCCCGCAACTCCGAGCGGCCGAGCAGCTCCGCGAGCAGTCCGGTGTCGAGGGCGAGTGCCTGGGCCCGCCGCTCGGCCAGGGGGGCATCGCCCTCGTAGAGGAACTGGCCGACGTAGCCGAAGAGCAGCGACTGGGCGAAGGGTGAGGCGCTGTCGGTCTGCACGTCGACGACGCGGACCTTCCGGGAGCGCACGTCGCGCATCAGCTCGACCAGGCCGGGGACGTCGTAGACGTCCTGCAGCACCTCGCGGGCCGCCTCGAGGGTGATCGGGAACGAGGAGAACTCGCTGGCCACCGACAGCAGCTGGGCCGCGCGCTGGCGCTGCTGCCACAGCGGCGTGCGCCGGCGCGGATCGCGGCGGGGGAGCAGCAGGGCGCGTGCGGCGCACTCGCGGAACCGGCTGGCGAACAGCGCCGAGCTGCCGACCTCGGCGGTCACCTCCCGCTCGACGTCGTCGGGGTCCAGGACGGCGAGATCGGCCTCGGGCGGCTCGCCGGTGGTGTCGGGCAGCCGCAGCACGATGCCGTCGTCGGAGTGCATCGAGGCGACGTCCACCCCGTAGCGCTCACGCAGCCGGGCGGCGAGCACCAGGGCCCACGGTGCGTTGACCTGGGCGCCGAACGGGGAGTGCACGACCAGCCGCCAGTCGCCCAGTTCGTCCCGGAACCGCTCGACCAGGAGGGTGCGGTCGTCGGGGAGGTGGCCGGTGGCCGCCTTCTGCTCGACGAGGTAGGCCAGCAGGTTCGCCGCGCCCCACGCGTCGAGCCCGGCGGCCCGCGCCCGCTCCAGCCCGGCCTCGGGTGTCGCCGAGCCGACCTCGCGCAGGAACGCGCCGAGAGCCCGGCCCAGCTCCAGGGGCCGGCCCGGGGCGTCGCCGTGCCAGAACGGCATCTTCCCGGGCTGGCCGGGTGCGGGGGTGACCAGCACGCGGTCGTGGGTGATCTCCTGGATCCGCCAGGACGAGGAGCCGAGGAGGAAGACGTCGCCCACCCGGGACTCGTAGACCATCTCCTCGTCCAACTCGCCGACCCGCCGTCCGCCGGTGCCCTCGGCGCCGACGAGGAAGACACCGAACAGGCCGCGGTCGGGGATCGTCCCGCCGCTGGTGACCGCCAGCCGCTGGGCGCCGGCACGCGCGGTGAGGGTGTCGGTGACGCGGTCCCAGGTGAGCCTCGGGCGCAGCTCGGCGAAGGCGTCGGAGGGGTAGCGGCCGGCCAGCATGTCGAGGACGGCGTGCAGCGCGGAGTCGGGCAGCGAGGAGAAGGCCGCCGATCGGCGCATCACGGTGGCCACCTCGTCGACGGTGCGTGGCCGCTCGGAGACCATCGCGACGATCTGCTGGGCGAGGACGTCGAGCGGGTTGCGCAGGTAGCGGATCGACTCGATCGCACCGGCCTTCATCCGCTCCGCGACCAGTGCGGACTGCACCAGGTCGCCGCGGTACTTGGGGAAGAGCACGCCGCGGCTGACCGCGCCGACCTGGTGGCCCGCGCGCCCGACCCGCTGGAGGCCGGAGGCGACCGTGGGCGGGGACTCGACCTGGATGACGAGGTCGACGGCGCCCATGTCGATGCCGAGCTCGAGGCTCGAGGTGGCCACCACCGCGGGCAGTCGCCCCGACTTCAGCGCCTCCTCGACGATTGCCCGCTGCTCCCGGGACACCGAGCCGTGGTGCGCGGCGGCCACCGGCTGGATGCCTTCCGGCACACCGCCGCCGGAGCCGGCCTGCGCCATCAGCGCCGCCGCGTTCGTGCCCGGCGGAACGGTCTCGCCGGTGGCCCGCTCGTAGGCCAGCTCGTTGAGCCGGCTGGTCAGCCGTTCGGCCAGCCGGCGGGAGTTGGCGAACACGATCGTGCTCCGGTGCGCCTGCACCAGGTCGAGCACCCGCTCCTCGACCGCCGGCCAGATCGACGTCCGTGGCTGATTGCCGGCCGCCGACCCCTCGAGCTCACCGGTCGGCTGACCGAGCTCGCTCATGTCCTCGACGGGGACGACGACGGAGAGGTCCCACTCCTTGGTCGAGGGCGGCGCCACGATCCGGACCGGCCGCCCACCGGCCAGGTAGGTGGCGACCTCCTCGATCGGGCGCACGGTGGCCGACAGCCCGATCCGCTGGGCCGGGCGTTCGAGCAGTTCGTCGAGCCTGTCGAGCGAGACCGCCAGGTGGGCGCCGCGCTTGGTGTCGGCGACGGCGTGCACCTCGTCGACGATCACCGTCTCGATCCCGCGCAACGCCTCCCGGGCCGCGCTGGTCAGCAGCAGGAACAGCGACTCGGGGGTGGTGATGAGGATGTCGGTCGGCCGGCGGGTGAAGGCGCGGCGCTCGTCGGCCGGGGTGTCACCCGACCGGATGCCCACCCGGATCTCGGGGCGGGCCAGCCCCAGCCGGGCGGCGGCCTGACCGATCCCGGTGAGAGGAGCCCGCAGGTTGCGCTCGACGTCGACGGCCAGTGCCTTCAGCGGCGAGACGTAGAGGACGCGGCAGCGCAGCTGTTCCTCGGGCGGCGGGGGAGTGGCGGCCAGCCGGTCGAGTGACCACAGGAACGCGGCGAGCGTCTTGCCCGACCCGGTCGGCGCGACGACGAGAGCGTGCTCGCCGCTGCTGATCGCGTCCCACGCGCCGTCCTGGGCGGGAGTGGGCTGCACGAACGCGCCGGTGAACCAGGCCCGGGTGGCCTCGGAGAACCGGTCGAGTGCAGACACGTCGTCCAGTGTCCACGGGGGTACGACACTCCGCCGCGGGCTGCGCGGGTCCGTCTGGGACCGTTCGGCAGCTCGGGCAGACTGTGTGGCATGCGCCACTCCCTCTACGAGCCCGAGCACGAGGAATTCCGGGCCATGGTCCGGGCCTGGGCCGAGAAGACCGTCCTCCCCTTCCACGGCCAGTGGGAGAAGGACGGGATCGTGCCGCGCGACGTCTGGCTCTCCGGCGGCACGCAGGGGCTGCTCGGCATGGACGTCGACGAGCAGTACGGCGGCGGGGGCGTCCGCGACTTCCGCTACAACGCCGTCATCGACGAGGAGATGACCCGCATCGGTGCGAGCGGCGTCGGCTTCGGGCTGCACAACGACGTCGTCGGCCCGTACCTGCGCGACCTCGCCACCGACGAGCAGAAGCAACGCTGGCTGCCCGGTTTCACCCGTGGCGAGCTGATCACCGCCATCGCCATGACCGAGCCCGGCGCCGGCAGCGACCTGCAGGGCATCCAGACCAGTGCGCGCAAGGACGGCGACGGCTGGGTGCTGAGCGGTTCGAAGACGTTCATCACCAACGGCATCAACGCCGACCTGGTCGTCGTCGTCGCCAGGACCGACCCGGAGGCCGCCGGTTCCAAGGGCATCAGCCTGCTCGTCGTCGAGCGGGACATGCCGGGCTTCAGCCGCGGTCGCAACCTCGACAAGGTCGGCCTCAAGGCCCAGGACACCGCGGAGCTGTTCTTCGACGAGGTGCGGGTGCCGGCCGAGAATCTGCTCGGCACCGAGAACGGAGGCTTCTACCACCTGATGGAGAACCTGCCCCAGGAGCGGCTGTCGATCGCCGTGGGCGCCGTGGCCTCGGCCGAGACGGTGCTGGCGCACACGCGTGAGTACGTCACCGGCCGGAAGGCGTTCGGCAGGCCGGTCTCCTCGTTCCAGAACACCCGCTTCGTCCTGGCCGAGCTGCACACCGAGACGACGATCGCGCGCACGTTCGTCGACGAATGCGTCCGGCAGCTCAACACCGGCGAGCTCACCGCGGTCGACGCCTCGATGGCGAAGTACTGGACGACCGAGCTCCAGAACAAGGTCGCCGACCGCTGCCTGCAGCTGCACGGCGGTTACGGCTACATGGACGAGTACCCGGTCTCGAAGGCCTGGCGCGACGCGCGGGTCCAGTCGATCTACGGCGGCACGAACGAGATCATGAAGGAGATCATCGGCCGCTCCCTGGGGCTGTGACCTCCCGGTCGTCCGGGGTCCCGACGGCCCCGGACGTCGATCCGCTGGTCGTCCAGCGCCGGACCGTCGGCGTCCTCAGCGGGAGCGTGGCCCTCGCCGGGCTGGGCGTGACCGTGGGCATCACCGTGGGCGGGCTGCTCGCCCGTGACGTCGCCGGCACCGACAGCGCGGCGGGGCTGGGGCAGACCGTGGGTGTGCTCGGAGCGGCCGTGATCGCCGTCCCGCTGGCGCGGATCAGCGACCGGGCCGGCCGCAGGACCGGGCTTGCGACCGGTTACCTCGTCGCCGTCCTCGGTGCCGTGCTGGCCGTGGTCGCCGCGGCCCTCTCCTCCCTGCCGCTGCTCCTGGTCGGGCTGTTCGGTTTCGGTGCCGCCACGGCCTGCGGGCTGCAGGCGCGCTACGCCGCCGCTGACCTCGCCCTGCCCGAGCGCCGGGGGCGAGACCTGTCCCTGGTCGTGTGGGCGACGACGGTCGGCTCGGTGCTCGGGCCCAATCTCGCCGGGCCCGGGGCCGACCTCGGCCGCTCACTCGGCCTGCCGGCGCTCGGTGGCGCGTTCGCCGTGTCCGCCGTGGTGTTCGGCCTCGTGGCCGTGGCCGTCATGACGCTGCTGCGCCCCGACCCCTTGCTGCTCGCGCGGCGGCTGGGGAGCGGCGGAACGGGCATCCGGCGCCGTGGTGCGACCGGGGCGGCGGTCCGCGCGGTCTGGGCCTCACCGGGAGGTCGGTTGGGCCTCACGTCAGTGGTCGTCTCCCACTCCGTCATGGTCGGCGTGATGGTCATGACGCCGGTGCACATGGGGCACGCCGGCGGCTCAGCGGGGACGACGCTGCGGGTCATCGGCCTGGTCATCAGCGTGCACGTGGCCGGCATGTACCTCTT
Organism: Blastococcus sp.; assembly: GCA_025963345.1. Lineage (GTDB taxonomy): Bacteria > Actinomycetota > Actinomycetes > Mycobacteriales > Geodermatophilaceae > Blastococcus_B. The sequence continues at coordinate 10,838 of JAOPUS010000281.1, forward strand.
CTCACCCCTCGTCGGCCTGCTGGCCGACCGGGCCGGTCACCGGACGACGGTCGCGATCGGCGGGGGCCTCCTGCTCGCCGCGGCCGCACTGGCCGGCACCGCCCCGCCGGGCGCGGCCGTCCAACTGGGCGCCGGCCTCCTGCTGCTCGGACTCGGTTGGTCCTGCGGTCTGATCGCCGGGTCCACGCTGGTCACCGAGTCGGTAGGGGCGGATCTGCGGCCGACGGCGCAGGGCGGCACCGACCTGCTGATGGGACTGGGCGCCGCGCTGGCGGGGGTGGTCGGTGGCCCCCTGCTCGCCGTCGGCGGCTTCGGCCTGGTGTCCGGGGTCTCGGCCGTCCTGGTCCTGCCGCTCGCGGTGGTGTGGCTGAGCGGACGGCAGCCCGCGGTTCAGCGACCGCGGTAGTTCTTGATCAGCAGGACGACGGACACGAGCAGCGCCACGACGATCGCGATCTGCAGCACCACGTCCAGGCCTGTGGAACCCGTGCCGGGAATCATGGTCCGAGCCTAGAGCGCGGTGGGGCACGAGCGGGCCCTCGCAGGTTAGCGTCGGGCCGTGCGCCTGCAGGAGTTCTGGTCCCGGCTCGACCGTCAGTTCGGGGCGATGCGTGCCCACAGCGTGGCGCGTGACCACGTCTTCGCCGCGCTGGGCGGCCGCACGGCGATCGACGCGATCGACGCCGGTCTGCCCGTCCGGAAGGTCTGGCTGGCCATCTGCGAGGAGTACGAGGTACCCGCCAAGGAGCGCTGACGTGCTGCGCCGAGGGGTGCCACTGCGCGCCGGCGGCGGACGGCGTGTCGGCCTAGCACTCGAACAGGTGTTCGTCCTACAGTGGCGTCCACAGGCAGGTCGGCTCTCCACAGACCCAGCTGCGATCCGAAAACTGTCGGTGCCTCGCCCTAGCGTCGGACCCGACCCGCTTCCCGCGAACCGAAGGTGAGCACCATGGCAACGCTCGACCGCAACAAGGCCCTCGACATGGCCCTCGCCCAGATCGACAAGCAGTTCGGCAAGGGTTCCGTCATGCGCCTGGGCGACAGCCCCGAGGTGGCCATGAAGGTCATTCCGACCGGCTCGATCGCCCTCGACATCGCGCTGGGCATCGGTGGTCTGCCGCGTGGCCGGGTCGTCGAGGTCTACGGCCCGGAGTCCTCCGGTAAGACCACGGTCGCCCTGCACGCGGTGGCGAACGCCCAGGCCGCCGGCGGCATCGCGGCCTTCATCGACGCCGAGCACGCGCTCGACCCGGACTACGCCCGTGCCATCGGCGTCGACACCGACGCCCTGCTGGTGAGCCAGCCCGACACCGGTGAGCAGGCGCTCGAGATCGCCGACATGCTGATCCGTTCCGGGGCGCTCGACATCATCGTCGTCGACTCTGTGGCGGCCCTGGTGCCCCGCGCCGAGATCGAGGGCGAGATGGGCGACAGCCACGTCGGCCTGCAGGCCCGCTTGATGAGCCAGGCGCTGCGCAAGATCACCGGTGCGCTGAGCAACTCGGGCACCACCATGATCTTCATCAACCAGCTGCGCGAGAAGGTGGGCGTCGTCTACGGCTCGCCCGAGGTCACCACCGGTGGTCGCGCGCTGAAGTTCTACTCGTCGGTCCGTCTCGACGTGCGCCGCATCG
>JAOPUS010000315.1 GCA_025963345.1 Blastococcus sp.
AGATGTCGACCGTGCCGTCGTCGTAGCCGGTCAGGAAGACGCCGTAGCCCGACGGCGGCTGGCCGAGGCGGTCGACCTCCTCCTTGAGCGAGACCAGCTGCTCGCGGGCGTCGCGCAGCGTGCCGGCAAGCTTGTCGTTGCGCTCGGACAGGAACGCCGCGCGCCCCTCGGCCTCGGCGATGCGCTCCTCGAGGGCCCGCACCTGCCGCGGGCTGTCGGCCACCTTGCGGCGGAGGAGACCGATCTCCTCCTCGAGGTAGGAGATCTGGCTGAGCAGAGCAGCAACGTCACGCTCGCGCCGCGCTCGCACCTCGTCGGGACCGTCGACTGAACCGGGGCCCATCGCGCACCTCCACACACATCGGGGGAGCCAAGAGGCAAATCTATACACGCGGTCCGACAGTTCGCCGTGGGCTCGCGGACAATGCGGACCGTCCGGTCACACCGGGCGCAGGAGTGCTCAGCTCTTCTGGGCCCGCCGCTGCCGGATCGGGGCCACCGTGCCCTCGGCGAGGCGGCGGGCGGTGACGAGGAACGCGGTGTGGGCGACCATCCGGTGCTCCGGGCGGACGGCGAGGCCGACGGCGTGCCACGGCCGCAGCAGCGATTCCCAGGCGTGCGGTTCGGTCCAGACCCCTTGGGCACGCAGCGCCTCGACGTAGGTGGACAGCTGCGTCACGGTCGCCACGTACCCGATGAGGACGCCGCCGGGACGCAGGGCCGCCGCCACCGTGGGCAGCACCGCCCACGGTTCGAGCATGTCCAGGACGACGCGGTCGACCACCTCGTCGGCCGGGTGCTCGGCCAGGTCGCCAAGACGCAACGACCAGTTCTCCGGGACCCCACCGAAGAACGCCCCGACGTTCCCGCGGGCGACGTCGGCGAAGTCCTCACGCCGCTCGTAGCTGGTGAGCGCTCCCCCGCTGCCGACCGCCCGCAGCAGCGAGCACGTGAGCGCGCCGGAGCCGGCCCCGGCCTCCAGGACCCGCATGCCGGGGCCGATGTCGCCGAACCCGACGATCTGGGCGGCGTCCTTGGGGTAGATGACCTGCGCGCCGCGCGGCATCGAGAGCACGAAGTCGGCGAGCAGCGGCCGGAACGCCAGATAGCCGGTGTTCGCCGTCGAGTGGACCACCGAGCCCTCGGGGGCGCCGATCAGGTCGTCGTGGGAGATCGCCCCCCGGTGGGTGTGGAACTGCTTGCCCGGCTCCAGGACGACGGTGTGCAGGCGGCCCTTCGGATCGGTCAGCTGCACCCGGTCGCCGACGACGAACGCGCCCGGCACGGGCTCCCGGGGCGCCGGAGGGGCCTCGGCGGGCTCGGTCGGGACGTCGGGAAGATCGACGTCGGAAGGCTCCTGCTGCATGTCCACGGGCGGCCAGCGTACGGAGCCCGCCGATGTGACCCGTGTCCCCGGCCCGGCGCAGGACGGGCACCGGTCCCCGGACGCAACGCACGACGCGCATGTGACGCCTGTCCACTCCTGGGCGCGGTGGATGGGAACTGTCGGTGGGGAGACCTAGCCTCGGGGACATGACGCTGACGGTGCAGACGGATCCGGGTTCCGGGGCTCCGGCCGGGGACGCCCCGCAGACCGACGACGCCACGGCACCGCGCCGTCCCTCGCTGTCGCCCAGCCGCGCGGCGGACTTCAAGACCTGTCCCCTGCTCTACCGCTTCCGCACGATCGACCGGTTGCCCGAGCGCAAGAGCCTGGCCGCGGTCCGTGGCACCCTCGTGCACTCCGTCCTCGAGCGCCTCTACGACCTCCCCGCCGCGCAACGGACCGTCGAGGCGGCCCAGGAGCTGCTGGAGCCGGCCTGGGCCGAGCTGCGGGTGGAGCCCGGCGTCGCCGAGCTGTTCGCGGTGGCGCAGGAGGACGGCGCGGAGACCTCCCCGTCGGCGCCGGAGTCGGTCGAGGCGTGGCTGCTCTCGGCCGGGAAGCTGGTCGAGAAGTACTTCACGCTCGAGGACCCGACCCGCATCCAGCCCCACGGCCGCGAGGAACTCGTCGAGGTCACGCTGCCCGACGGTCTGCGGCTGCGCGGCTTCGTCGATCGTCTCGACGTGGCACCGAACGGTGCCCTGCGGGTCGTCGACTACAAGACCGGGGCGGTGCCGCGGGAGGCCTTCGAGGGCAAGGCCCTCTTCCAGATGAAGTTCTACGCGCTGGTCCTCTGGCGCACCCGTGGCGTCGTGGCCGCGCAGCTGAAGCTGCTCTACCTCAAGGACGGCGATGCGCTGACCTACGCGCCCGACGAGGACGAGCTTCTCCGTTTCGAGCGCACCCTCATCGCCATCTGGGCGGCCATCGAGCGCGCGGTCGCCACCGGTGACTTCCGCCCCAACAAGTCCCGGCTCTGCGACTGGTGCGACCACCAGGCCGTCTGCCCGGCCTGGGGCGGCACTCCCCCGCCGTTCCCCGTGAAGGCGGCAGCGGCGGCCGGGTGGCCGACCTTGCCCATCGTCGAGGTCGGCTGAGAAAGCTGCTTCCGCCGACTGATGGGGACCGGCTGTCGTCCGAGCACGAGGCGACAGGTCACGCCAGGTAGAGGGCACCGCCGACGAGCGCGACCCAGATGACAGCCGCCGTCACCATGAAGCGATCGGAGGTCAGCAGCTCTTCCGGCGCCTCCCCCTCACCTCGCGCGACCAGAAGGCTGTAGCGGAGCATCAGCGCCAGGAACGGTACGACCGAGAGGGCCAGCGGGAGGGAGCCCACATCGGCGCCCACGTACTGGAGAGCCCAGGTGGCGTAGGTCAGGACGACGCCGGCCATCGACATCGTCAGGACCTGCTGCAACCAGGCAGCGGGGTACTGGTCGAGCGTGACCCTCGCCGACGAACCGCCCCGTCGCTCCTCGGCCGACCGCTTGGCGGTCACCAGGAACAGCGACCCGAAGAGAACGACCAGGAGGAACCAGTTCGACAGCGCGACACCCGTGGCGACGCCACCCGCGACGGCCCGCAGCAGGAAGCCGGCCGCGACCGCGAGGAGGTCCACCACGGCCTGGTTCTTGAGCCACAAGCTGTAGGCCACGGTGATGCCGAGGTAGAGGCACACCACGCCGACCGTCGCCCAGCCGAGCGGCAGCGCGAGGGCCGGGGCCAGCAGCCCCAGCGCGGTACCGATGGCGTACGCGGTTCGGGGGCTGAGACGGCCCGCCGCCACCGGCCGCAGGACCTTGATCGGATGACGCCGGTCGGCCTCGACGTCGCGGGCGTCGTTGATGAAGTAGGTGCTGGCCGACGCCACCGTGAAGACCGCCGCCGTCCACGAGGCGGACGCCGCGACCACCGGCAGGAACAGCACCCCGCCGGCCGCCGGAGCAGCGAACACGACGACGTTCTTCAGCCACTGCTTCGGTCGCGCCGTCCGCAGGACCGCCGACGCCACGGCCGCCGCGCCGTCGCCGGACAACCGTTTCGGGGCGGTCGACGCCCGGGCCTGCTGCCCCGGCGGTCGGAGAGTCGAGGACATGTCGGCTCCACTCATCGCGACAGCACGTCAACGCAGGCGCAGGTAGAAGAAGTCACGCTGATCGGGGGCGAGGTAGCGATCTGCGGGGCGATGCATGCCGGGCAGCAGCTTGGTGGGCGCGACCGAGCCGCTTGCGGAGGGAGCCCATGACGCGAAGGAAGTCATGGCGGAGTGAATGTCCAGCTCCATGCCCCGCCGGATGCCAGCGCCGACCATCGCGTCGGCGAGCGACTGCAGGGTGAGTCCGTTGCCGGCGACGTAGATGAGGTTGCCGTTCGCGTCCGTGCCCAGTCCCGAGCGCCAGGTGAACTGGAACTGGTTCCTCGAACTACCCCACCGGCCGTCGGCGTTGGTCGTGAGCCCGGCGACGGGACGGCCGGCATCGACGACGAGGGCCAGGTTCTGGCGGACGGACCGCACGTGCGAGGTCATCGTGACGTCCCGTCCCCACTGCCCCACCGTCACGTGACCGTGGTCGTCGATCACCACGGAGGCATCGCCGGCCCGCAACGGCCGGGCGGTCACACCATCGACGTAGAAGCCTCCGTCGATGTCGGTGAACTTCCAGCCCGAGTTGAAGGTGGCCACCAGGGACGCGACGTCGGCGGCGGGCACCCGGGCGTCGCCGGACAACCCCGTGCCGCCGGGTTGCTGAGTGCCGGCGACCAGGTGAGCGCTGGTGGCCGAGGTGCGCATCCAGGCGACGCCGACGACGACGCTGGGGTGAGCGGCATCGGATCGCTCGAACGTCGTGTACATGGCGGGGGCACCGGAGGGGTCCGCTCGCCCTGGCACCCAGACGCCTTCGCCGGGAAGCGCTGGGGAGCCGGCGACCGCGGGTATCGGTGGCGGCGACTCGGCCGAGGCCCCTGTCGCGGTGCCGCCCGCGGAGACGCGCGGCAGGGAGCCCGGATCGGGAACGCTCGCGGACGGGGGGTGGTGCGCGTAGTACCAGTTCTCGACCGCGTTCACGACGGCTCCCCCGCCGTTGTCCCGGATCCACTCCACCGACCGCACCTGCCAGCTGCCACCGCCGGGGGCTGACAGCGCCCGGCCGTAGGAGAGACCGGGGACGGCCAGGAGAAGCGCCAGCACCAGGAGCATCGCCCGGCGCCGCCGCCACCGACGCCGCTGGGGAGCCCCGTCCTCCGATCGACTCGGCGGCCGTGGGCCGCTCGGCGGAGGGGGTGCGGGACGGGACTCCACCAGGGTCATTGCCCACCTCCGTCTTGGGGCCCGGACGTGCCGGGGTCGTGCCCACGTGGCGCCCGGTGAGGGCAGGGCCCGGCCCGCCGACCGCCGGGTCGGGGTCCCGATGGCCTCACTGTGAAGGGGGCCGGCTGAGGAGACGCTGAGGTCCACTCGAGACCCGAGCCGGCCCGCTGCGCAGATCGCTCACCGGTCGGGCAGGCGCCGGAACAGCGTCCGGGGCAGCAGCCGGAGGCCACCCATGACCAGCCCGAGGGAACGCGGAACGTGGACCGTGTGCGCACGGCGGGCCAGCGCTGCCACGACAGCATCAGCGACCGCGTCGGGCTCCGTCGCCAGCGGAGCCGGAGGACGGCCGGCGGTCATGGCAGAGCGCACGAAGCCGGGCCGCACCACGAGCAGGTGGCCCCCACTCCCCACGAGCGCGTCGGACAACCCCGAGGCGAAGGCGTCGAGCCCTGCCTTGGCCGAGCCGTACACGTAGTTCGCCCGGCGCGCGCGCATGGCGGCCACGGAGGAGAGGACCACGATGTCCCCGTGGCCTTGACGGCGCACCAGCTGCCCGAGGTGCGTCAGGACGGAGACCCCGCCCAGCACCATCGTCCGGTGCACCTGTACCGCCTTCGCCGCGTCGACCTCGTCGCTGAGCTGATCACCGAGCACCCCGAACGCCAGAACCACGACATCGAGGTCCCCGTGCCGGGCCACGACGGCCTTGAGCATGCGGCCGTGGTCATCGACGTCGTCAGCGTCGAAGGCCACCCGGTCGACGCACCCCGCTCCGGCGTCGAGCAGCTGTTCAGCTGCCGCGCGCATCCGGTCGGGATCCCGGCCGGCCAGCACGAGCGTGCGGGCCCCGTCGTGGACGAAGCGCCGTGCGATCGCCAGCCCGATGTCGGACCCGCCGCCCAGGACGAGCACGGTGCCGGGGCTGCCGGTGCCGTCACGCACGACGGTGGTCCCCGGCGGTCGCCAGTCCCGTCCGCCGCGCGAGGTCCGAGATCAGCACGCCGGTGGGATCGAGGCTGCGCCGGACGGCCTGCCATTCGGCCAGCCTCGGGTACATGCGGATCAACGTCTCGGGACGGAGCCGGGAGTCCTTCGCCAGGTACACCCGCCCACCGCAGCCGGCGACGCGATCGTCGAGCTCCGCGAGCAGGTGGTGCAGTCGTGGGGCGTCCGCCGGGAAGTCCAGCGCCAGGGTCCACCCGGCCAGCGGGAAGGAGAGGAGCCCGGGCTGCGGGCCCAGCCGCTTGAGCACCGCTACCGGGCACGCGGCCGGCCCGGCCGCGACCCGGCGGACGATGCCCGCCACCAGTTCCTCGGTCCCGTCCGGAACGGCCAGCTGGTACTGGACGAGACCGGGACGTCCGTAGAGGCGGTTCCAGTCGGACACTCCGTCCAGGGGGTGCAGAAACCGCCCCAGGGGACGTAGTCGCGTCGCCGCGCGCCGCGGGGCACGGGCCCAGCGCGCCGCGCCGAGCGCCCGCACCGCCGGCCAGGAGACGACCCCGCTCGGCCACCCGGCGGGCACGGTCACACGATGGTCGCCGTCCTGACGCAGGGGCCGTTGCCGACGGTCGGCCGGCAGGTCTGCGACGCCGGCGTGGTCACCGCCCTCGACGACGCCCCGACCCGCGCCTGCCCCGCGCGCTCCCAGGTCCACCCACGCCACGGCGTACTCGTGGTCGGCAGCCGCAGTAGCCGTGGCGGCGAGGAGGGCCTCGATGTCCTCACACCGCCGGCGCACCGACAGCACCTGGGTGGTCTCCACGGGCCGCAGCTGCAGCACGGCGTCGAGCACGATCCCGGTGAGCCCCATGCCGCCGGCCGTCGACCAGAAGACGTCATGGTCGGCACGCGTGACCGTTCTCCGCTCACCGGAGGCCAGCATCAGCGTGAAGGAGGCCACGTGTGTGGCGAAGGAACCCTCGTGCACGTGGTTCTTCCCGTGCACGTCGCTGGCGAGGGCGCCTCCGACGGTGACCGAGGCCGTGCCGGGCAGGACCGGTAACACAAAACCCGACGGGAGGGCTGCGGCCAGGACGCGCCCGAGAGCGACGCCGGCGCCGGCCCGGATGGTCTCTGCCTCCCGATCGATCGCCTCGAGGTGATCCAGGCCGGTCATGTCGAGGACACAGCCCCCGGCGTTCTGTGCCGCGTCGCCGTAGCTGCGAGCAAGACCGCGCGGAAGCACCCCTCGCTGGTCGGCGGTGCGCAGGGCGTGCGCGACCTCGTCCGGAGTACGCACCCGGAGCACCCGGCACCCGACGAATCCCGTCCGCCCCCACCCCGACAGCCGCTGCAGCGACAGGCCCGCCGCGCTGGCCTCGGCAACCGGCCCGGGCCGCGAACCGGGCGAGCGGGGGTCCGGTGAGGTGACGGGGGCGACACAGGTGCTCACGGAAGACTCCGTCGGTCGGGATGCGGGGCTGCGCCATCCACCTTCGACCGCCGCCGCTGAGACCACGCTGAACCCGGGCGGCCCTGGGGCGGCCTACTGACCGGGCAGCCGCAGCTCCAGATGCGCACCGGCGCGACAGGGCACCACGGTGAGATCCCCTCCGTGAGCCCGGGCGATCTCCCGTGCGATCGCGAGGCCCAGACCTGCGCCGCCGGCGGGACGTTGACGACTCGAATCCAGCCGGATGAACCGTTCGAACACCCGCTCCCGTTCTGCCTCGGGAATGCCGGAACCGTCGTCGATGACCTCGACCACCGCCTCGCCACCGCTGCGGCAGACCCGAAGCTCGACGCGACTCGCAGCGTGCCGGGCGGCGTTGTCGCAGAGATTGCGCAGGACCCGGGTCAGGGCGTGCCGGTCGCCGGTCACGCGCACCGGTGTCTCGTGGGCGAGGACCTTGAGCGAGGTGGTCCGGCGCAGCCGGCCGGCCTCGGCGCTCACGAGGTCGTCCAGGTCCACCTCGTCGACCTGCGACGGTGGCCCGTGCTCGTCGGATCGGGCGAGGAACAGCAGGTCGTCGACCAGACGCTCGAGCCGCTGCACCTCGGCCAGCACATCGGAATTGACCACTGACCAGTCACTCGCATCGGGATGGACGGCGGCGATCTCGTGAGCGGCGCGAATGGTCGCCAGCGGACTGCGCAGCTCGTGGGAGGCATCGGCCACGAATCGCCGCTGCGCCTCCGTACCCGCGGCGAGCCGGTCGAGCATCGCGTTCATGGTCACGGCCAGCTGCGCGACCTCGTCCTTCGACGGCGGCACGGGCACCCGGGCGCTCAGGTCGGTCGTCGTGATGCCGGCAACTCGGCGGCGCATCTTCTCGACGGGCGCGAGGGCCAGGCCGGTGAGCCAGTAGGACGTGCCCGCGACCAGCAGCAGCAGGATCGGGTAGCCGAGGCCCAGGAGCTTGATGAGCACCTGATTGGCGCGAACCGCGCTCTCCAGGCTCTGCGCACTGACGATCACCGCGTTGCCGTCCGGAGCGGCGACGCCACGGACGACGACCGCGAAGGAATCCTCCTCGCCGATGGGCAAGCTGTCGGCGCGCAGGGTGACCGTCTGCCCCGGCGCCGGCCGAAGGGACACCATCGGCGGCTCACCGGCGATGGCCGGGCTGGCAGCCACGACCCAACCGTCGTTGCCGATCACCTGGACGAGCGCCTGCTCGCCCTTGCCCTGCGGCACCACGTCCGTCCCGGCGGCGCCGTTGCTCTTCACCTGGGCGGCGACCGCCGAGGCCTCCTGCGCGGCGACCGACGTCAGGGTGGACTCGAGCTGACGACGCTGGAGGACGACGAAGGCGACCGCGGAGATCGCCAGGATGATCGCGACGACGAGAGTGGCGGCAAGGGCTGCCCGCACCCGGACGCCGCCGAGCCCTCCCCGCAGGAGGTCCCCGGTCCTTCGGGGCAGCTCACCGCCTCCGGCGGCCTCACCCACCACCGACCTCCAGGCGGTAGCCGGCACCGCGGACGGTCTCGATGGCGTGCCTCCCGTACGGCTGGTCGATCTTGCGCCGCAGGTAGCCGACGTACACCTCGACGACGTTGTCGTCGCCCTCGTAGTTGGCGTCCCACACCGATTCGAGGATGTCGGTCTTGGAGACGACGTCACCGCGGTGGCGCATCAGGAACTGCAGGACGCCGAACTCGCGCGGCGTCAGGCTCAGCTCGTCTCCGGCACGGCGCACGGTTCGGCTGGCCGGGTCGAGCGTCAGGTCGCCGGCCTCGAGTACAGCGGGGCGGATCGGCCCGCCGCGACGGATCAGGGCGCGCAACCGGGCGACCAGCACGATGAAAGAGAAGGGCTTGGTCAGGTAGTCGTCGGCGCCCAGGTCGAGCGCGTCGGCCTGGTCGTACTCGCCGTCCTTGGCCGTGAGCATCAGGACCGGCGTCCAGACACGCGCCGCCCGCATGCGGCGGCAGACCTCGTAGCCGTTGAGGCCGGGCAGCATGATGTCGAGGACGACGACGTCGTAGTCGTTCACCTCGGCGTTGAACAGGCCGTCGTCACCGTTGTGCACCACGTCGACGACGAAGCCCTCGGCGTTGAGCCCGCGCCGGACGTTCTCGGCCAGCCGGACCTCGTCCTCGACCAGGAGCACCCGCACGGCACTCACCTCCTCTGTCCAGTCTGCCGACGTTCGCTGAGTTTTCCCTGAGAGCGCCCGCGATGGTCCGGGTCCGGCCTCCCGGCTCACCCCTCGCGCAGGACCGCGACGCCTGCCCGGCTTGCCCAGCCGGCGATCAGGGCGCAGGCGAGGACGACGCTGCCGAGAACGGCCACCGCGAACACGGCGAGATACCCCCAGGGCACGGCCAGGGCGCTCGGCGGAGGATCGAAGACCCCGGTCAGGACGGCGACGAGCACCCGGGACATCGCGGCACCCAGCAGGACACCGAGGATCAGCCCCAGGATCACGACGACCGCCGCTTCGCCGACGACGAACACCGCGGCCTGCCGCGGCCGGGCGCCGAGCGCGCGGATGACCGCGAAGGTGCGGCGCCGTTCGGTCATCCCCAGAGCCAGCACCAGGCCGGCCGCAGCCGCCCCGAAGGCGAGGGCGAACCCGAGCTCGAGGACGGTCAGGCCGTGCAGGTCGATCGACGAGAGGCTCGACCCGATGGTCGCGACAGCCGCCGAGAGCGGCGTCACCGTGGCGCCCGGGCCGGCCACCTGCGCGAGGGCCGCGGTGACCCCCGGGATGTCCCGCCCGCCGGTGTCGAGCAGGAATGCACCGACCGAGTCGTTGCCGGTCACCGACGCCACGTAGTCGGAGTTGGCCACGAGGAAGCTGTCCTTGGGTGCCGTGGGGAACTCGTTGGCGACACCGACGTAGTGGAAGGTCGCGGTCACCGGCCCGCCGCCGGACGAGCTCTGGACGCGGAGCTGCACGGAGTCACCGAGGTGCAGCTGGTAGTCGGTGACCGTCTCGGCGGAGACGAGGACGCCGTCGGGTGTCGCGGCCAGCTTGGCCATCAGCTCGGCGGCCGTGCCGCCGGTGAACCAGCTGTCCTGCAGCGAGGTCGCCGCGGCGATCGTCGTCGGCCGCACCCCGTAGAGATCCTGCAGATCGGCCCCCACGTAGGCGTAGCGGTGCTGCAAGGGCTCGACGGCGCTCACCCCGGGAACGGTGGCCAGGGCGGATCCGGCGGACGGCGGCACGTGGGCGCCCGGAGGCTCGGTGACCCTGACGTCGGCTCCGTTGGTGAGCCGGGCATCGACCAGGGCCTGTTGTTCGTAGGTGGCGTTGAACACCGACGTCGAGACGGCGAAGGCCACGGCCAACGCCAGCACCACGGCCGCCCGCGCGACCAATGTCCGGGAACGGCCCAGTCCGGCCGCGACCACGCCGGCGAGCGGCCCGGCGACGGGCCGCAGCGCGGCCGTCAGCGGCCGTTGCCCCCGACGCAGCAGGAGGTCGCTCAACCGCCAGCAGAGGAGCCCGCCCCCGATCCACAGGAGCGCCGGCCCGAGGAACGCCCAGTAGTCGACCGAGATGGCCGCCACTCCCTCGGGCGCGAGCACCAGGGCGTACCCCACCCCGCTGGTCGCGCTGATCACGAGCGCGGCTGCGGCCAGGGCGAGCACGTCCAGGCCCAGGCGCACCCACAGCGGTCGGGACGGCCTCGGCAGCGCGGTCGCGGAGACCACGCGTCCGGCCCGCCAGGCGCGCTCGGCCGGCAGCAGGATCGTGGCGACGGCGACGACCAACCCTGCGAGAGCCGCCAGGGCGCCCCACCCGGCGGCTGATGCCGGAGTGGTGCCGAAGGCGACGGACCCGAGGACGACGCGGCCGAGCAGCGCGGCCAGGACCAGGCCGGTCACGGCACCGGCCACACCGACGAGGGTGGCCTCGGCAGCGGCGAGCCCGAGAACCTGGCGGTGCGTCGCCCCGTGGGTGCGCAGGAGGGCTTGCTCCCGCTGGCGCCGCTGCCGTCCGGCACCGGCCACGGCGGTCGTCAGCAGTCCGGCGAGCACCGCTCCGGGCAGTCCGAGGAAGAGGAACAGGATCTGCGCGTACAGCGCGTCCTCCCGGGCAGCGCCGAGGGTTGCCGCCAGGTTGTCGCCCACGACCCCGGCACCGGCCAGGGTGAGCTCCGCGTTCCGTGCGGCGCCGCCCTCGGCGACGAAGGCGGCCGCGGGGTCCGCGGGCAGGGCCGCGTCCCGGCCGACGTGCACCTGGGAGCTGAGCAGGTCCGGCCGCGTGTCCGCGACCGGCTGGAAGACCACCTGCCACACGTCGGCGGGAAGCAGCACGATGTTGTCCGGCGGGGCGGTGGGCTGCGCACCGGCAGGTGCACCGACCGTCTGGAACAGGGTGTCGGCCTGCGGCAGGTCCACGACCCCCTGCACGGTCACCTGGGCGTCGGGCAGCCCGGGCCGTGCCACGGCGACGACGTCACCGACGCCGACATGCAGGTTCGCTGCGGTCTGCTGGGCCACGAGCACGCCGGTGTCCGTTCCGGCCAAGGTGCGCAGCTGACCCGGGAAGTCGGTGCCGTAGGTGGGCGGCAGGCCGAGGACCTGCCCGGCACCTGTCGTCTGGAGGCTCGTCCCACCACCCGGGGTGGGGGTGACGGCCGACAGCTGGGGCACTCGTGCGAAGCCGACCACATCGGTCGTCCTGGTCCCGGTGTGCCCGGCCAGGACACCGGCGACCTGTGCGGGATCGGCTCCGGTCGCGACCTGCACCTGCCAGCCGACGGCCACGCGGGCGATGGCCCGGTCGGTCATGGTGGCCTTGCTCGAGACGAGGAACGCGCCGATCGCGGCGAGCAGAGCGACGGCGGTCACGACACCTGTCGTGACCGCGACGAGACGGCCGGCCCGGTGGCGGACCAGCCCGGCCAGCCAACCGCCGATCACCGCAACCGTCCCTGGCCGACGGGTTCGCCGAGCAGCCCGTCCGTCATCGACCAACGCTCGTCCAGACGGTCGGCGACAGCGGGGTCGTGGGTGCTCACCACGAGGGCCGCGCCGAGCGCGTCGACGGCCGCCAGCAGCACGTCCAGTACGTGTTCAGCCGTGCGGTGGTCCAGTTGGCCGGTCGGCTCGTCGGCGAGGACCAGTGCCGGCTCACCGGCCAGCACTCGTGCGATCGCGACCCGCTGCCCCTGACCGCCGGACAGTTCGTCCGGAGCAGCTGCGCGGAGGGCGCCCAGACCCAACTGGTCCAGTGCGTCCTGCGCCCGCCGCCGTGCCTCGTCCGGCGGGACCTCGGCAAGCAGCAGCGGCAGCGCCACGTTGTCGGTGACGTCGAGCGCCGGCAGCAGGCTCGGCGCCTGGAACACGACACCGATGCCGACCGGCCGGTCGCCCCGAAGGCCCAGACCCGGCCACGTCACCGCGCCGGAGGTGGGCACGTCCAACCCGGCCAGCAGGTGCAGCAGGGTCGTCTTGCCCGAGCCGGACTCTCCGGTCAGCGCGATGCGCTGCCCGGGGTTCACCTGGCCGGTGACACCACGGACGGCAGTGATCTCGGTCGCGCCGCGACCGTAGGACCGCCACACGTTCCGGCACTCCACGAGGGCGGGTGCCGATCCTGACGCGGTCACGCCGCAACCGGCTCTCCGGCGTCGACCCAGCGGCCATCTGCCATGGGGAGGACCCGGTCGGCCGCGTCCGCGACCTCCGAACTGTGGCTCGCCACCACGATGGCGGCGCCCCCGGCGGCCACCTCCCGGAGAAGCGACAGGAGGCGGCGCTCGTTGGCCAGGTCCAGCTCCCCCGTCGGCTCGTCGGCGATCAACACGGCGGGATCCCCGGCCAGCGCAACGGCCAGGCCTGCCCGGGCGAGCTCTCCGCCGGAGAGCTCCCCCGGAAGGGCACGCGAACGAGCGGACAGGGACACCAGCTCGAGCAGCTCCGCCACGGATCGGCGCGGCACCGTCCGGCGTCCCCGCAGCGCCTGCACGAGCCCCACGTTCGCCTGCACGTCCAGGTGCTCGATCAGGTTGCCGGACTGGCGGAGGAC
>JAOPUS010000328.1 GCA_025963345.1 Blastococcus sp.
TGGATCTGCGGGCCGGCGCCGCTGGTGTCCGCCGTCCGCACCGCCAAGCAGTTCCTCACCTACGTCAACGGCGGGCCGTTCCAGCCGGCGATCGCCGCCGGGCTGCGGCTGCCCGACGCGTACTTCACCCGCATCGCCGCCCACCTGCAGCGCCACCGGGACCTGCTCGTGCTGGGTCTGGCCGAGGCCGGGCTGCCGGTGATCAGCCCGGAGGCGACCTACTTCGCCACGGTCGACGTCCGGCCGCTGCAGCCCGACGGCGACGGCTGGGCCTTCTGCCGGTCGCTGCCCGAGCGGGCCGGGGTGGTCGCCGTCCCCGCCGTGGTCTTCTACGACGCGCCGCACGCGGAGCTGGGCCGGCACCTGGTGCGGTTCGCGTTCTGCAAGCAGGTCGAGGTGCTCGGTGAGGCAGTCGCACGGATGAGGAGGATGCGGTGAGGATCGCGGCGGTGCAGCACGACATCGTGTGGGAGGACCGCGAGGCCAACTTCGCCCGGCTGGCTCCGCAGGTGGCGCGGGCAGTCGGTGCCGGCGCAGAGCTGGTGCTGCTCACCGAGACCTTCTCCACCGGCTTCTCGATGACCCCGGGGATCGGCGAGCCCGAGGGCGGCCCGTCCGCGCAGTTCCTCAGCAGCCAGGCCGCCGAGCACGGGGTGTGGGTGGCCGGCACCTGCCCCGAGGTCACCGTGTCCTCGGGGGAGCGGGATGGCGAGCTGCCCTACAACTCCTTCGTCCTGGCCGCGCCCGACGGCAGCACCCACCGGTACCGCAAGCTGCACCCCTTCGCCGACGAGCGCGACCGGTTCCGCTCCGGCGAGGGGCCGGTGACCGTGCAGGTCGGGGACCTGCGGGTCACCCCGTTCATCTGCTACGACCTGCGCTTCGCGAACGTCTTCTGGCAGACAGGCCCGGAGACCGACGTCTTCCTGGTGCCGGCGAACTGGCCCAGCCCGCGCCGGCACCACTGGACGACGCTGCTGCAGGCCCGGGCGATCGAGAACCAGGCCTACGTCGTGGGCTGCAACCGGGTGGGCGCTGCGGGGGACGGCACCGACCACGCCGGTGACAGCCGGATCGTGAACCCGATGGGGGAGCTGTTGGCCACGGCGGCCGGCGTCGAGACGATCGTGCTCGCCGACGTCGACCCGGCCGAGGTGGCCGCCACCCGCGACCGTTTCCGTTTCCTGGCCGACCGGCGGGGCTGACGCGGATGGCACGGGCTGAGCCGACTCAGCGGGCGGGCTCGACCCGGCCGGTGACCTCACCGAAGCCGATCCGGGTCCCGTCGGGCCCGGGCGCGGCGGCGGTGAGAGTGACGACGTCGCCGTCCTCCAGGAAGGTGCGGGTGCTGCCGTCGGGCAGGGCCAGCGGCTCCTGCCCGCCCCAGGAGAGCTCGATCAGCGAGCCCCGCTGATCCGGGGCGGGCCCGGAGACCGTGCCGGAGGCGTACAGGTCACCGGTCCGCAGGGACGCTCCGTTGACGGTGAGGTGGGCCAGTTGCTGGGCGGCGGTCCAGTAGCTGGTGGCGAACGGCGGGGCGCTGATCAGGTGCCCGTTGAGCCGCACCTCGAGGGTGATGTCGAAGCCCCAGGGGTGGTCGTCGTCGCGCAGGTAGGGCAGCGGCCGGGGATCGCGCTCGGGTGCCCGGATCCGGGCTGGCTCGAGCGCGGCGAGCGGCACCACCCACGGGGAGACCGAGGTGAGGAAGGACTTGCCGAGGAAGGGCCCGAGCGGCACGTACTCCCAGGCCTGCAGGTCCCGCGCGGACCAGTCGTTGACCAGGCAGACGCCGAAGACGTGGTCCGGGAACGCGCTCACCGGCACCGGGCTGCCCAGCGCCGAGCCCACCCCGACCACGAAGCCGACCTCGGCCTCGAGGTCCAGCCGCTGCGACGGACCGAAGGTGGGCTCGTCGTCGGCCGGGGCCTTGCGCTGACCGCAGGGCCGGACGACGGGGGTGCCGGAGACGGCCACGGTGCCCGCCCGGCCGTGGTACCCGACCGGCAGGTGCCGCCAGTTCGCCGGGAGCGGCGGGGAGTCCGGGCGCAGGATCCGGCCGAGGTTCTCCGCGTGGTGCCGGGAGCTGTAGAAGTCCACGTAGTCGGGGACCTCGATCGGCAGGTTCAGGGTCACCTCCTCGCGCGGCAGGAGGTGCGGCTCGATGTCGGTGCGGTGCGACTCGTCGGTGAGCCAGCCGGTGAGGCGCCGGCGGAGCTCCCGCCAGGCGGCCGGCCCTCGCGCCATGAGGTCGTTGAGCCGGCCCGTGGCGTGCACCGGGTCGCCGGTCGCGGCGGCGAGGTCGAGCACGTGGTCCCCGATCGCGACCCCGGTGCGCAGGAGCGTCCCGGGCGTGGAGAAGACGCCGTAGGGCAGGTTCCCGATCCCGAACCCGGTGCCTGCAGGCACGTCGAGCCAGCTCACTGCGCTGGGCCGCGGCCGGACCAGGACCAGGCGTAGCGGCCGTCGTCCACCGCCGTCCCGCCCTCGCCCAGCCCAAGCGGGCGGAAGGTGTCGACCATGACCGCGAGTTCGTCGAAGCGCTCCGCGCCCAGGGAGCGTTCGACCGCGCCGGGCTGCGGGCCGTGGGAGTGCCCGCCGGGGTGCAGGCTGATCGAGCCCTTGCCGATGCCGGAGCCCCTGCGGGCCTCGTAGTCGCCGTCGACGTAGAACATGACCTCGTCGGAGTCGACGTTGGAGTGGTAGTAGGGCACCGGCACGGCCAGCGGGTGGTAGTCGACCTTGCGCGGCACGAAGGCGCAGATGACGAAGTTGTCGCCCTCGAACACCTGGTGCACCGGCGGCGGCTGGTGCACGCGGCCGGTGATCGGCTCGAAGTCGGCGACGTTGAAGGCGTAGGGGTAGAGACAGCCGTCCCAGCCGACGACGTCGAACGGGTGCTCAGGCAGCACGTGGACCGTGCCGGCCAGCCCGCCCGGGCCCTCGCCGCGGTGCTTGACGTACACCTCCACGTCGGTGCCTTCGCCGACGAGCGGCTCGGCGGGGCCGCGGAGGTCCCGCTCGCAGTACGGGGCGTGCTCCAGGAACTGCCCGTACCGGGACAGGTACCGCCGGGGCGGGGCGATGTGCGAGCTCGCCTCGACCGCGTAGGTGCGCAGCGGCTGCTCGCCGGCCGGCACCCAGCGGTGGGTGGTGGCGCGGGGGATGACCACGAAGTCGCCCGGGCCCACCGGCAGGGCGCCGAAGACCGTCTCGACCGTGGCGGTCCCCTGCTCGACGAACACGCACTCGTCGCCGGTGGCGTTGCGGTAGAACGGCGAGGGGAGTGCGGACACCGCGTAGGAGATGCGGACGTCGGCGTTGCCCAGCACCAGCCGCCGGCCGGTGACCGCGTCCACGGCCTTGTGCTCCTCGCCGGGGAACAGGTCGTGCAGCTTCAGGTGCCGCGGCACCAGCGGGCTGTTCGCCGTCAGCGACTGGTCGGGCAGCTCCCAGGGGCGGGCGTCGACCAGCGCCGAGGGGATGCCGCGGTGGTAGAGCAGCGCGGAGTCCGACGAGAAGCCCTCCTCGCCCATCAGCTCCTCGGAGTACAGGCCGCCGTCGGGACGGCGGTGCTGGGTGTGCCGCTTGGGCGGGACGTCGCCCACCTGCCGGTAGTGCGCCATCGCTCCTCCTCCGTCGTCCTCTCGGGGCTTTATCGGGCTCACGTTCCCGGGCCTTTTGGGGCTCAAGTCCCGGGCGCGGTTCAGAAGTTGCCGCGGAGCGCCTGCTCACGCTCGATCGCCTCGAACAACGCCTTGAAGTTGCCGATCCCGAACCCCAGCGACCCGTGCCGCTCGATCAGCTCGAAGAACACCGTCGGCCGGTCGCCGACGGGCTTGGTGAAGATCTGCAGCAGGTAGCCGTCCTCGTCGCGGTCGACCCGGATGCCGCGCTGCTGCAGCTCGTCGATCGGGACCCGGACGTTGCCGATGCGCCCTCGCAGCTCGGGGTCGGAGTAGTAGGAGTCGGGCGTGGCCAGGAACTCGACGCCCTGCGCGGTCATCGCGTCGACCGTGCCGACGATGTCGTTGGTCGCGAGCGCCACGTGCTGCGCGCCGGGGCCGCCGTAGAACTCCAGGTACTCGTCGATCTGCGACTTCTTCTTGCCCAGGGCCGGCTCGTTGAGCGGGAACTTGACCCGGTGGTTGCCGTTGGCCACGACCTTGCTCATCAGCGCCGAGTAGTCGGTGGCGATGTCGGCGCCGATGAACTCCGCCATGTTGGTGAAGCCCATGACCCGGTTGTAGAAGTCGACCCACCGGTTCATGGCGCCGAGTTCGACGTTGCCGACGACGTGGTCGACGGCCTGGAACAGCCGCCTCGGAGCACCGGTGCGCTTCACGAAGGACGACGTCCGCGCGACGTAGCCGGGCAGATAGGGCCCGTCGTATCGGGACCGGTCGACGAGGGTGTGCCTGGTGTCGCCGTAGGCGGCGATGGCGGCCAGCCGCACCGTGCCGTGCTCGTCGGAGATGTCGTGCGGCTGTTCGAGGACGGTCGCACCCTGCGCCTCGGCGTGCCGGATGCACCGGTCCACGTCCGGCACGGAGAGGGCGATGTCGACGATGCCGTCGCCGTGCGCGCGGTGGTGGTCGGCGAGCGGGCTGGCCGGGTCGTAGGCACCCGCGATGACGAAGCGCGCCGCCCCCGACCGCAGGACGAATGCGTGGTGGTCGCGGTTGCCCGTCTCCGGGCCGGAGTAGGCGACCAGCTCCATGCCGAATGCTGCCTGGAAGAAGTGCGCCGCCTGGACCGCATTGCCCACGATCCAGACGAGAGCGTCCCAGCCGGACACGGGGAACGGGTCGGCGGAGGCGTCGTACTCGATCAGCCCGACGAGCTGCCGGAGCTGGTGGAGGTCCAGGTCGGCGAGACGCTCTTCGTCGTGGAGGGTCTGCTCGAGGCTCATGCCACGCACTCGACACCTCTCGACGTCGGCTGCGCAAGCAGCCTCAGTGATGCTCGCCTGTCCGCTCTATCGGGCTACTCCTACGACGGTTCCGCTGTGCAGGATGCATAGTTGAAGGGTGGTCGAGAAGCGTTCGCTCGACGCCCTGGACGTGGCGCTGCTGGCGGCGCTCCGTGAGCACCCCCGCGCCGGGGCGCTGGAACTGTCCCGGATCACCGGCGTGGCCCGGGCCACCGTGTCCGCACGCCTCCAGCGCCTGGAGGAGAGTGGGGTGGTCACCGGCTACGGGCCGGACGTGGACGTCGCCGCCGCCGGCTTCGGCGTCCAGGCCTTCGTGACCCTGGAGATCGCCCAGGGCGCGATCGAGGACGTGCAGCGCGATCTGGAGGGAATCCCCGGCCTGCTCGAGGCGCATGCGACCACGGGGAGCGGGGACGTGCTGTGCCGGGTCGCGGCCCGTTCGCACGAGGCGCTGCAGCAGGTCCTGGTGGATCTCAACCGATCGTCGGCGGTCGTGCGGTCGACGAGCGTCGTGGCGCTGTCCCAGCTCGTCCCCTGGCGCACGCTGCCGCTACTGGAGTCCGAGGCGGCCCCGGGCGCCGGCCGCTCGGCCATGAGACGAGGGTCCGGCGACTGACCCTTGCTGGGCGCCGCGGACCCAGAGGACGCTCACCGCGTGAGCGCTCCGGGATCCATGAGCCGGGAAGCCGGCGCGGCCCTGACCGAGCTGGCCGGCACCGGGAAGTGGTGGCCGCTCGTCGAGCCGACGCCGAGGTGGATCCGCGTGCGCCTCGACGGCGAACTGGTCGCCGACTCCCGCGACGCACTGCTGCACGTCCAGTACGGGCCGGGCGACCTGCCGCGCAGCTTCCTGCCGACCTACTACGTGCCGTCCGATGACCTGCAGCCCGGCGTCCTCGTCGATCGCGAGGAGGACTCCTCCGGGCTGACCACGTGGACGGTCCAGGCCGCCGGCCGAAGAGTGGAACAGGGCGCCTGGATGCACATCGAGCCTCCTCCCCCGCTCGAGGCGCTGGCCGGGCTGATCACGTTCTCCTGGCACGGCCTGACCTGGTTCGAGGAGGACGAGCAGCTTCAGGCCCACGCGCGCGACCCGCACAAGCGCGTCGACGTCGTCCCCGGCTCCAGGCACGTGCGGGTCGAGCTGGACGGCCAGCTGCTGGCCGAGAGCCGGCGCCCGGTCCTGTTGTTCGAGACGGGCCTGCCGGTGCGGTACTACCTGCCGCCCGACGACGTCGTCGCCGAGCTCCTGCCGAGCGAGACGGTGTCGGTGTGCCCGTACAAGGGCGTGGCGACGTGGTGGGCGGCCCGAGTGGGAGAGCGGGTGGTCGAGGACCTCGTGTGGAGCTATCCGACGCCCATCCCGGAGAACCCGCGGATCGCCGGGCTGCTCTGCTTCCGCAATGAGCGGGTCGATCTGATCGTCGACGGCGAGCGGCAGGATCGGCCGGTCACGCCCTGGTCGTAGACCGGCCGGGCGAGCCCACGCCCGGCTCCAGAAGCAGGGGTGGACGGCGCAGCGGCCAGGGCCCTCGGACGGCGGATCGAGCGGCGGCCCGCATCCGGATCCCGAAGCACCGACGCTGCGCAGCCGGTTCGGCTTGGTGGGCTGGGGGGCCGACGGCCCAGCCGGCGACACCGCCAAGGTGGTGGCCCGGGCCTCGCGGACGCCGTCTCCGCCCACCCCTCGAGCGCCCTCGAGCGCGACGGGCTCATCCCGGCGAGGGCGGACCTGGGCGCGCCGTGTCCCACTTCCCTTCCGGGTAGCTGATGCAGCCAGGGGCGCGCGGGTGCACGCTCCTTATCAGCGCTGGCCACGTGAGGAGTGAGTGGTGACCGACGATGTGGTCCGAGGAAGCGGCGCGACGGCCTCGGGAACCGCGCAACCTGACTCCCCCGACGCCGGAACGGTGCCGCCTCGCGAGAAGACCCCGCACGCCGCGGCCGGCGGACTCGTCCTGGCCGCGCTCGGCATCGTCTTCGGCGACATCGGCACCAGCCCGCTCTACGCGTTGCAGACCGTGTTCTCCATCAACGACGGCGCGGTGCGCCCGACGGTGGGAGACGTCTACGGCGTCATCTCGATGATGTTCTGGTCGGTGACCCTGATCGTGTCGGTCAAGTACATCGGGATCCTCATGCGGGCCGACAACGAGGGCGAGGGCGGCGTCATGGCGCTCACCGCGCTGGCCCGGCGCCTGT
>JAOPUS010000331.1 GCA_025963345.1 Blastococcus sp.
AGCACAAGGCCAACGTCTACATCGACCTGTCCGGCTGGTCGCCGAAGTACTTCCCGCCGCAGCTGGTCCGCGCCGCCAACACGATGCTGAAGAACAAGGTGCTGTTCGGGTCGGACTACCCGCTGCTCAGCCCCGAGCGCTGGATCGCCGACTTCGCGAACCTCGAGATCAAGGACGACGTCCGCCCGCTGATCATGAAGGAGAACGCGGTGCGTGCACTGGGGCTGGGCGGTGCGTAACGCCGGCCTCGGCTCCTGGCCCGAGCGCCGACTGTGGATCTCCCCCGACCGGGACGCGATCTGGTTCGAGGGGACGACGACGTCGCACGCGGCGTTCGCGCACCGGGTCCGCCGGACCGCCGCTGCCCTGGCCGGCCTCGGCGTGGCCCCCGGCGACCGGGTGGCCTGGACCGGCGGCAACCACCCGTCGGCGCTGGAGACGCTCTACGCCTGCGGGCAGCTCGGCGCGATCTGGGTGCCGGTCAACGCCCGGCTTGCCGCACCCGAGGTCGAGTACGTGCTCACCCACTCCGGGGCGTCCGTCGTCGTGCACGGCCTCGACCACGGCGCTCTCGCCGACGCACTGCGCGGCCGGGCGGTCGGCGTCCGGCAGTGGGTCGCCGCCGAACCACCGGTGGACGGCGGCGCGGACTCCCTCCCCTACGAGGACCTGCTCGCCGAGGCCGACCCGCAGCCCCGCGACGAGCCGGTCACCCTCGAGGACCCCTGCCTGGTCATGTACACCTCCGGCACCACCGGCCGGCCCAAGGGCGCGGTGCTGACCCACGGCAACATGACCTGGAACGCGGTCAACCAGCTGCTCGGGTTCGACTTCGCCCAGGACGAGCGCACGCTGGCACTGGCCCCGCTGTTCCACATCGGCGGGCTCAACGGGACGGTCAACCCGACGCTGCTGCGGGGTGGCTGCGCGGTGGTCGTGCGCAGGTTCGACCCGGCCGAGACGCTGCGGATCATCGAGGAACAGCGGGTCAACTCGTTCTTCGCCGTCCCCACGATGCTCGACGCCATGGCGCGTGAGCCCGGCTTCGCCACCCGCGACCTCTCCGCGCTGCGCACCATCGGCGCGGCCGGTGCCCCACTCCCCCTGCCGACGCTGCGCACCTGGCTCGACCACGGCGTGACGATGCAGCAGGCCTACGGCATGACCGAGGCCTCCCCCGGCGCTACCGTGCTCGACTCCGCCGACGCCGAGCGCAAGGTCGGCTCGGCCGGCAAGCCGGTGTTCTTCACCGACGTCCGGGTGCTCCGCCCGGACGGCACCGAGGCCGAAACGGATGAGATCGGCGAGATCGTCATCCAGGGGCCGAACGTCATGGCCGGGTACTGGGACGAGCCCGAGCAGACCGCCGCTGTGCTGCAGGACGGTTGGTACCGGTCCGGCGACGCCGGCTCGGTGGACGACGAGGGCTTCCTCTACGTCCGCGACCGCTACAAGGACATGATCATCTCGGGTGGGGAGAACGTCTATCCCGCCGAGGTCGAGTCCGCACTGCTCGAGCTGGACGACGTCCAGGAGGCGGCGGTGATCGGCGTCCCCGACCCGACGTGGGGCGAGGTCGGCCTGGCCGTCGTCGTCCCGACGCCGGGGACCAAGCCGGACGTCGACGAACTGCGCACGCGCCTGCGCGCCCGGCTGGCCGCGTTCAAGGTGCCCAAGTACGTGGAACTCGCCGACGAGCTCCCGAAGACCGCCACCGGCAAGGTGCGCAAGCCCGACCTGCGCGACCGCTACGCCACGACCGAGGAGACCCCCGCATGACCACGACGACCACGCTCGCCGAGCTGCCCGCGCTGAAGGGCACCGAGCTCGGGACCAGTGACTGGGTGGAGGTCACCCAGGAGCGGGTCAACCTCTTCGCCGACGCGACCGGCGACCACCAGTGGATCCACGTCGACGTCGACCGCGCCAAGGCCGAGAGCCCCTTCGGCGGGCCGATCGGGCACGGGTACCTGACGCTGTCGCTGCTCATCCCGATGTGGTCGGAGGTGCTGGTCGTCAGCGACGCCACGATGGGCGTGAACTACGGCCTGAACAAGGTCCGGTTCCCCGCGCCCGTGCCGGTCGGCTCGAAGCTGCGGCTGACCGCGACGCTCAAGGACGTCGAGGAGGTCGCCGGCGGCCTGCAGGTTACGGCCACCGCCGTGATCGAAGCCGAGGGCGCACCCAAGCCCGTGTGCATCGCCGAGCCGGTCTTCCGGATGTACGGCGGCTGACGGCGGCCGTGGCGGGGGCAGGGAACGGGCAGTCGCCGGCCGAGTGGCTCACCGAGCTACGCGCCTGGGACGGCCGGGCGCCCGGACGCATCCGCGCCGACGACCGTCGCCTACGGGGAGCATCCCGACCAGGTGGCCGACCTGTGGCTGCCGGCCGGCGTGGTCGACCCTCCGGTCGTCGTCAGCATTCACGGCGGCTACTTCATGGCGCCCTACCGCCGTGACCTGCACGCGCCGATCGGCCCACGAGCTGTGCGGCGGGGGTTCGCCGTCTGGAACGTGGAGTACCGGCGGGTCGGGACCGGCGGCGGGCCGGCCGAGACCACCGACGACGTGTGGGCCGCCGTCGACGCCCTCCCTCTGCCTCCCGGACGGCGGGTGGCCGTGTTCGGGCACTCGGCGGGCGGCTACCTCGCCGAGTGGCTGGCCGCCCATCCCCGCGTCGACCTCGTCGTCCCCCTCGCCGGGGCGCTGGACCTCGCGGGCGTGGTGCGCGCCGGCTGGGACGGCGGCGCGGTCACCGACTGGCTCGGCGCCGGCCCGGACGAGGACCCGGCCCGCTACGCGGCGGCCGTCCTCGCGGCGGGCGACCGCACCGACCTCGTGGAGCTCGACGGCGAGGGGCACTACGCGTTCCTCGACCCGCGGCAACCGGCGTTCGAGACGCTGTACGCGGCGCTGGACCGCTGGCGGTCCGGCACCTGACCTCAGGCGGAGGTGCCGCGGAGCTCCTCGAGGATCGGCGCGGCCACCTGGAAGGCGTGGTTGGCCGACGGCACACCGGCGTAGATCGCGCAGTGCTGGATGACCTCGCCGATCTCCTCGTCGGTGAGCCCGTTGTTCACGGCGGCCCGCACGTGCAGCGCGAACTCGTCCCAGTGCCGCAGCGCGACGGTGATCGCCA
>JAOPUS010000332.1 GCA_025963345.1 Blastococcus sp.
CTCCATCGCTTCCGAGACCGGATGGTGCTTGAGGTCGCTGGTCAGGAAGACGTCGGCGCCTGCGGCCGCCGCGACGCCGGTCAGCGACCCACCGCTGCCGCCGCATACGGCGACCCGCCGCACGACCCGGTCCGGGTCCCCGGCGGCGCGGACTCCTCCGACCGTGGCCGGGAGGGCGGCGGCCGCCAGCGCCGTGAACTCGCGGAGCGTCATCGCCCGGTCCAGCTCGCCCACCCGGCCGAGCCCGGCCCGCGGATCGCCGTCGGCCGGCTCCAGCGGGACGGCGTCGCGTAGCCCGAGGGCGGCCGCCAGAGCGTCGTTGACGCCGGAGTCGGGCGCCCGGTCGGCGTTGGTGTGGGCGACGAACAGTGCCGCGCCCCCGCGGATCAGGCGGTGGACGAGGCCGCCCTTCGGGTCGTCGGCGGGCACGCCGTGGACCGGCGTGAGCAGCAACGGGTGGTGGGTGACCAGCAGATCCGCACCGGTCCCGAGCACCTCGTCGACGACAGCGGTGGTGGGGTCGACGGCGAACAGCACGCGGCGCACTGGCTCGTCCGGATCGCCGCAGACCAGCCCGACGGCGTCCCAACTCTCGGCGAGCGCAGGGTCGTAACGGGCATCGAGCGCGGCGAGCACCTCGCGCAGGGGCACGGACACGGTCGGGACTGTAGGCGGTGCGCCTCCGGCGACAGCCTCGATGACAAGCTTCCGGACGTGGCGGACGGCGGGCTTCGGGGGCGGGGCCTGCGGGCACCCGCGTGGCTCGAGGAACTGGTGCGCACCAAGCGGCCGCCGGTCCCCTGGGCGGACGTCGTCCGCTTCGCCGTGACCATCCCCGCGCCGCTGACCGTCGCCGTGATCGTGGGCGGCGGGGTGCAACCGGGACCCGCCCTGGGCGCCGGTGTCTTCGCGACCATGGGCGCCCTGGCCGCGACCCTGGCGCCCCAGCCCGCACCTCTGCGGGACCGGCTGCGCCGCATCGTCGCGGCCATCGGCCTCGGCGGGATCGGACTCCTGGCCGGCCAGTACGCGACCGGCGGCGGCTGGCAGCCGGTCGTGCTGATCGCGCTGATCTCGGCCGCAGCGGCCCTGATCAGCGCGGTGAACGCCGCTCTCTCCCTCGGCGCGCTGCAGTTGCTCGTCTACACCGCGCTGGCCTCTGGGCTGGTGACGCCGCTGCCCGAATGGGCCGAACTGGCGTTCTTCCTCGCCGGCGCGGCATGGGCCACCCTCACCGCCCTCGTGCAGTACTGGGCCGAGCCTCTGGACCCCGATCGCACGGCGGTCGCCGCCGTCTTCACCCGCATCGCCGACCTGTTGAGGGCGAGCGGGACACCCCGCGCCGAGGACGCCCGGAGGGAACTCACCACCGCGCTCAACGCGGCCTACGACCGGGTCATCCGCAGCCGCAGTCGCTCCGCCGGCCGCACCCGCGAGCTCTCGGAGCTGGCGGGTGTGCTGAACGCGGCCGCACCGCTGGTCGAGGGCGCCGTCGCTGCTGCCCGCGCGGGACTCCCGGCGGATCCGGAGGACCTGGCGGCGATCCAGGCCATCGCGGACGCGCTCCGCGGCGCACAGGATTTGGGCGGGGAGCGACCTCCCGAGCGGGAGGACGGCCCTCCCGCAGCGCGGGCAGTGCGCCACGGCATCCGGCTCATCTGGAACGTCGTAGGCGATCCCGAGGAGCGGGCCGGCGCCGCGGCCGTCCGTCCGGAAGAGAACCGGCGAGCGCGGCTGCGTGAGCTGGCCGACCGCACGCTGGCCAGCGCCGAGAGCCGGTCCTTCGCCGTCCGGCTGGCGCTGTGCATGACCATCGCGGAGATCGCGCGGCAGAACGTCCCGACCGAGCGGCCCTACTGGGTGCTGCTCACGGTTGCCATCGTGCTGAAGCCCGACTTCGGCTCGGTGTTCACCCGCGCCGTCCAGCGCGGCGTCGGCACGCTGCTCGGTGTGCTGCTGGGGTCGGCGCTGCTGGCGTTCCTGCCGCGCAGCCCCTGGCTGTTGCTCGCGATGGCCTGCTTCGCCGCTGTCCTGCCGTGGGCACGCAACGCCAGCTTCGGGCTGTTCTCGGTCTTCCAGACGCCGCTGATCATCCTGTTGCTCGACCTCACCCAGCCCGGTGGCCCGGGCCTGGTCGGCGCGCGGCTGGTGGACACCCTGATCGGCTGCGGGATCGTGCTCGTCTTCGGCTACCTGCTCTGGCCCCAGACCTGGCGGGCGCCCCTCGACGAGGCGCTGCGCGACGCGGCCCTGGCTCTCGACGCCTTCGTGGAGGCCGCCTTCACCGGTGACCCCTCCGAGCGACGCCGGGCCCGCCGACGCAACTACCGGGCGCTCACCGAGCTCCAGACCCAGCTGCAGCGCCGCCTCGCCGAACCGCCCCCGATCAGCACCCGGGCCGCGGCCTGGTGGCCGGTGATCGTGCAGCTGGAGCGGACCTCGGACGCCGTGACCGAGGCGGTCATCGCCAGGCGGGAGGGCGAACCCGGCCCGGACCTCGCCCAGGTGTCCGTGCTGCGCCGCGCCATCCGGCAGCTGGAGGACGACGTCCGGTCGCACGGCGCCGCCAACGACGACGACGCCGAGATCTACGCCGAGGGGGTGCTCGCGCCCGTGGCCCGCGAGGTGGACGCCGCCCGTCGGCTGGTCCGCGAGACCGCCCCCGGACGTCGCACGGGCAGCTGATCCGGTTGCGTGTGCCGTCGCGTCACCCTGGGATGGGCGGCGTGCCGACCGATCAGCCACCGCTCTCCCTGCCCGCGCCGACCGGTCCGCCGCCCCCGGGTTCGCGCACGGTCACCACCGACGACGGCGTCCCCCTGCACGTCGAGGTGGACGGCCGGGCGGGCGGGGACGGATCAGCGCCGCTCACCGTCGTCTTCTCCCACGGCTTCACCGCCCGGCTGGCGGAATGGGACCTGCAGCGGGCAGCCCTGCGCGACCGGGCCCGGCTGGTCCTCTGGGACCAGCGCGGGCACGGCCGCTCGGGCTGGACGAGGCTGACCGCGGCCACGATCGACCGCACCGGGCGCGACCTGGGCGAGGTCCTCGACGCCACCACGCCGACCGGTCCGGTGGTGCTGGCCGGCCACTCGATGGGCGGCATGAGCGTCCTCGCGCTGGCCCGTCAGCGCCCGGAACTCTTCGGCGACCGCATCGTCGGCGTCTTCCTGCTGGCCACCTCGGCCGGCGGCCTCGTGCAGACCGGCGTCCTGGGTCTGGCCATCACAGTGATCCGGACACTGCGGTTGCTGTCGCTGTACCTACGGTTCCTGCAGCTGATCGCGCCCCTCCTGGAGAGGTTCCGGAGGCGCGGGACCCGGCTCGGCCGACGGGTCACCCGACGGCTGCTGTTCGGTGCCGACGACGCCGATCTGGCCAACGTCCGGCTGGTTCAGGAACTGCTGGAGGAGACGCCCTATCCGGTCGCGATGGCCTACTACGCGACCTTCCTCGACCACGACGAGACGGCGGCGCTCGAGATCCTGCGCCGGGTACCGGTGACCGTGATCGCCGCCACCCACGACCGACTGACCCCCGCCGCGCACGGACGGCGCATCGCCGCGCGGATCGGGGACAACGCCGAGCTCGTCGTCGTCCCCGGCGCCGGCCACTCCGTCAACCTGACCAGGGCCGACGTCGTCGACACGGCATTCGCCGACCTGCTCGACCGCGTCGACTCGAGTCTCCGGAATGCCGGTTGAGCAGGGCCTCGACCGGGCACCGCAGTGTGACGACGACCACTAAGATCATCTTGCAGTAACCAGACGACACGCCTAACTTCGGCGGCCACCCGACGACGTGTGACGGCCCCCGGTCCCAGCAGTGCGACCTGAGGCGGCGAGGAGCAGAACGTGGACCGGATGAGCGCCCTCGACTCGGGCTTCTTCTTCGCGGAGAGCGAGAACACCCCGATGCACGTAGGGTCCGTCGCCGTCTTCGATGGACCGGCCCCCACCTACGGCGACGTCGTGCGGCTGCTGCTGAGCAAGCTGCCGCTGGTGCCGCGCTACCGCCAGCGCGTGCGCGAGGTGCCGATGCAGCTGGGCCGACCGGTGTGGGTGGACGACCCGCACTTCCAGATCCTGTACCACGTGCGGCACACCGCGGTGCCCGGCCCGGGCAGCGACGAGCAGCTGCGCAACCTGGCCGGTCGCGTGCTCGGCCAGCGCCTGGACATGGCCAAACCGCTCTGGGAGCTGTGGCTGGTCGAGGGCCTGGCCGAGAATCGCTGGGCGATCATCTCCAAGGTCCACCACTGCATGGTCGACGGCATCGCCGGCACCGACCTGATGCAGCTGATGTTCGACCTCGATCCGGACGCGACGCACGAGGCCCCCAAGGACTGGACCCCGCGGCGGACCCCGTCGAGCCTGTCCATGGTCACCGAGGCCGTCACCGAGTCGGTCGCGCACCCGCTCCGCCAGCTCTCGTCACTGCCCAGCGTGGGCGCGGCGGTCCGCGGCGCGAAGGCGCTCGCCGAGACGGGCAAGACGGTCGCCCAGACCGTGCCTTCCCTCGCCAAGCAGGCAGTCACCCCGACGGCGCGCTCGCTGAACGGCCCGATCGGCCCGCACCGCCGGTGGGCCTGGACCGAGGGCAAGTTCGAGGAGTTCAAGGCCGTCCGGACGGTGTTCGGCGGCACGGTCAACGACGTCGTCCTGGCCTCGATCACCGGCGGCTTCCGGGACCTGCTGCAGGGCCGCGGGGAGCTGTCGTCGGAGAAGCTCGTCGTGCGCTCGATGGTGCCGGTGTCCGTCAGGCAGGCGAGCCAGAAGGGCGCTCTGGACAACCAGGTGTCGGCGGTCTTCGTCGACCTCCCGGTCGGGTTGCCCGACCCGGTGGCGCGACTGAACGCGATCCGCGGGCAGATGGACGAGTGCAAGAAGACGATGCAGGCCCTCGATGCCGGCTCGATCATCGAGATGGGCAACTTCGTGGCGCCGACCCTGCTCGCGCTCGGCGTCCGGGCCGCACTGCAG
The DNA here is from genome assembly GCA_025963345.1 of Blastococcus sp. Lineage (GTDB taxonomy): Bacteria > Actinomycetota > Actinomycetes > Mycobacteriales > Geodermatophilaceae > Blastococcus_B. The sequence goes on from JAOPUS010000332.1 coordinate 4,983, forward strand.
GCCGGCCAGTTCTGGTGCCAGACGGTGACCACCAACGTGCCCGGACCGCGGGTGCCGCTCTACGTGCTCGGCAAGCGGATGTCCTCGGCCTACGCCTACGTGCCGATCGCCGGCGGCACCCGCTGCTCGATCGGGATCTTCTCCTACCTGAACACGATGACCTTCGGCCTCAACGCCGACTTCGACGGCTACCCCGACATCGACGTCCTCTCCGGCGGCATCCGGCGCGGCCTGGACGAGCTGATGACCCTGGCCAAGCAGCAGGGCACACCGCCGAAGAAGAAGACCTCCGCAGCAGCCGCCCGGTGAGCCCGGCCAAGAAGCGTGGGGCGGGGGCGCTCGGTGACGGCCCGCGAGGGCTGGACGAGTCCGCTGCCAACCCAGAGAGCGACCTCACCGTCGCCGTCACGGGCCCGACCGGCACCTTCGGCTCCGGCCTGATCCCGCTCCTGCAGGACGACGACCGCATCGGCCGGATCATCGGCATCGCCCGCCGCCCGTTCGACCCTGCCGAGCGCGGCTGGACGAAGATGGAGTACCGGCAGGGCGACGTCCGGGACGAGGATGCGCTGCGGGAGGCGTTCGACGGCGCGGACGTCGTCGTCCACCTGGCGTTCCTCATCACCGGCAACGCCTCACGCGAGACCACCCGGGCGATCAACGTCGACGGCACGCTCAACGTCTTCCGGGCCGCGGCCGCCGCGGGTGCCCGGCGGTTCGTCTACGCCTCTTCCGTGGCGGCCTACGGCTTCCACGCCGACAACCCGGAGAAGATCGACGAGGAGTGGCCGACCCGACCGGCGGCGAAGCTGTTCTACGCGCAGGAGAAGGCCGAGCTGGAGGGCCTCCTGGAGGAGGAGACGAAGCAGCACCCCTCGCCGGCCCTCTTCCTGCTGCGGCCGCCGATCGTGCTCGGACCGAACGTCCTCGGCGGCAAGGACGTCCTGCCCGGGCCGCTGGCCCCGCTGGGCCGCAAGCTCTTCAGCCGGCCGCGGCGGCTGCCGTTCCCGGTGCCGATGTTCGTGCCCGAGCACCCGATGCAGTTCGTCCACGAGGAGGACGTCGGCCGGGCGCTGGTGCAGTGCATCGTCGCGGCCGGTCCCCCGGGGGCTTACAACATCGCCGGCGACGACATCCTCACCGCATCCGACGTGGCCCGGGAGTTCGGCGTGTTGGCGATCCCGCTGCCGGCCGGCCCGGCGCAGGCCGCGGCGCGGGCGTTCTCCCGCCTGCCCTTCCTGCCGCCGGTCGCCGAGTGGATCGAGGCCGCCAGTCGCCCGGCGATCATGGACACCACCAAGGCGCGCGAGAAGCTGGGCTGGCGGCCGCGGTACAGCGGCCTCGAGGCCCTCCGCGACACGTTTCGCGTGGACTCGCCCTCCTAGCGCGAGGCGCGGGTCTCCGCGGTGTCGTCCAGCCAGCCGAGCACCTCGGCCGCGAGCTCCTCCGGCACCTGCAGCTGGGGGACGTGCCCGACGTCGGCGAGTTCCAGGTAGCGCCAGGAAGGGTGACGCCGGGCGATGTCCCGGGCCGCCGCGACGGGGATCAGCCGGTCCCGGTCACCGTGGACGAGTAGCACCGGGACCCGGATCGACGCCATCGCCTTCCGGTAGCGCCGCGGGTCGGCGAGCAGGCGGAGCAGCGAGCGGGCCGCGGCCAGGAAGGCCTGGTCCATGCCTTCGACGTCCTTCCGCTCCTGCAACAGCGTCACCGAGCGGTCGATCACCTCGGGCGGGACGGTGTCCGGCTCGACCCCGACCAGCGTGAGCATCTCCCGCACCCGGACCAGCTCGGACTGGCGCGTGCGCCGCCGCCGCAGGAATCGCTCGCCCACGAAGGGGACGGCGTAGACGGCGAACATCAGGGCCACCAGCGGGTCCAGCGCCCGCCGCGGGCCCGGGACGGCCGGGTCGAGGAGCACCAGGCCGGTGACCGCGTCGGGGTGCTCCCCCGTCGCCAGGATGGAGAGCATCCCGCCCATCGAGTTGCCGACGAGGACCGCCGGCTCACCCACGACCTCGGCGAGGAAGCGGTGCAGGGCCGCGGCGTTCGCCGACACGCTCGCCGTGCGAGCCCCCGGCTCGCTGCGCCCGAAGCCGGGCAGGTCGAGGGCGTAGACCCGCGCGTGCTCGTTGAGCAGCGGAGCGAACAGGTCCCAGTTCAGGTGCGAGCCGCCGAGGCCGTGGACCAGGACGACTGCCGGGCCGTCCTCGGGACCGCCGAAGTCGACGTAGTGCACCGGCCCGTTCAGGTCGACGGTTCGGCTCTCACCGCTGGTCGCCCGTTCTGCGCTGGCCACGTCAGACCTCTTCCCCGCTCATGTCTCCGTACTCGTTCCGGCCTCCGTACGGTGACACGTCGGTCATCGGCCCGCCGTCCCAGGTTCATCGGCCGACGCCCTTACCCGCGGAACGTGAACGGCTGATATGACCCAGAACACATTTAGGCAACATCTGCATGCGAATGATCTCGACGGAGTGTGAGCCGGGCCCCATCTTGGTACAGGTCCGTTACCAACGGTGGTCGGCACGCGGAGGACGATGTGGCACTACGGCAGGACGACGGTCCCGCGCTCCCGCTCTACCTGAGCGAGCCCGGCCGCGCGGTCGCGGACTACGGCCTCTATCTGGCCGCCCGTCCCCTGATGGGGCGCCTTCCGCGCGGCGACGGCCACTCCGTTCTCGTCCTCCCGGGCCTGCTCGCCGATGACGTCTCCACCCGCACGCTCCGCGTCGTCCTGCGCAAGCTGGGCTACGACGTCCACGGCTGGGGGCTGGGCCGCAACATCGGCCCCACCGCCGCCTGCGTGAAGGGCACCGGGGATCTGCTGCACAACCTCAACGACAGCTCCGGCAGGCCCGTGACGGTGATCGGCTGGAGCCTGGGCGGGATCTTCGCCCGCGACCTCGCCCGCCGCTCCCCCGACTCGGTCCGCCAGGTCATCACCCTCGGCAGCCCGTTCCGCCTGGCGCGGCAGAGCCAGAGCCGGGCCACCAAGGTCTTCGACCGCTTCTCGCATCTGCACGTCGAGCACCGCACGCTGCCGCTGGAGTCGGAGGACCTGCCGCTGACCGTGCCCGCGACCTCGATCTACTCGCACTTCGACGGGATCGTGCACTGGCAGACCTGCCTGAACACCCCCGGCGAGGACTGCGAGAACATCGCCGTCATGGCCAGCCACCTGGGCCTCGGCCACCACCCGGCTTCGATCTGGGCCGTCGCCGACCGGCTGGCCCAGCCGGAGGGCACCTGGAAGCCGTTCAAGGCCCCGCTGTTCCTGCGGCCGGCGTTCCCGAAGCCCGCGCAGCCGGCTGCAGCCGGCCCGCTCACCGCGGAGACCTCCGCCGCCTGACCCGTACGCCGCGTCGAGTGTCGGGTTGCTGCTGCCTCGGGGTGGCTGAGACGACGGCAACCCGGCACTCGAGGCAACGTCAGGAAGTGGGCGCGGCAGGGTTCGAACCTGCGACCGCTCGCTTGTAAGGCGAGAGCTCTACCGCTGAGCTACGCGCCCGGCGCGCCCAGGGTAGGTGCCCCGGGCGGCGGATCCTTTCTCAGGCGGCGAGCTTGCCGACGGCGTCCTTCCAGCCGGACTGCTCGCGGGCGTCGCCGGGCTGGTTGACCTCGGCGAACGCGATGGTGCCCTCGGCGTCGACGAGGAAGGTGCCGCGCAGCGCCATGCCCGCCTTCTCGTTGAAGACGCCGTAGGACCGGGCGACGGTCCCGTGCGGCCAGAAGTCCGACAGCAGCGGGAAGTCGAAGCCCTCCTGCGCCTTGAACGCCTTGAGGCTGAAGACCGGGTCGGTGCTGACGGCGAGCACCGTCACGCCGGCGTCGGTGTAGGCGGCCAGCTCGTCGCGCAGCTGGCAGAGCTCACCGGTGCAGATGCCCGAGAAGGCGAACGGGTAGAAGACCAGCAGCACGGGGGTACCCCGCAGGTCGGCGAGGGACACGACCTGCTTGTCCTGATCCGGAAGGCTGAACTCGGGAGCGCGGTCACCGATGGAGAGGGTCATTCCCCGATCGTCCCTCAGCGCCGCGAGCGGGCCGCCTTCGGGGTCACCAGTCGGATACCCGACCAGTCCTTGGCCGCGGAGATGCTGCTGGTCTGGGCCAGGCCCGCGGTGGGAGCGGCTTCGGTGACGTCGCCGGGCTCGACATGGCCCGGGCGCCCCGACTTGGGGACCAGCAGCCACACCACACCCTCGTCGGCGAGGGACGCGATCGCGTCCACGAGGGCGTCGACGAGATCGCCGTCGTCCTCACGCCACCAGAGAAGGACGACGTCGGCCACCTCGTCGGTGTCCTCGTCGACCATCTCGCCGCCCGAGAGGTCGACGATGGCGTCGCGCAGGTCCTCGTCGGCGTCCTCGTCCCAGCCGAGCTCCTGCACGACCATGCCCGGCTTGATGCCCAGCCGGGCCGCCATGCCGGCGCTGTCGACGCTCATCCCTGCTGCTCCTCCATGGGTGACTGTGCTGACTGATAGTGGGGTGGATGCTGCCCTGTCCGGGCGTCCGACGCGCGCCGAGGCGTCACGGACATCCACAGACGTGACCTGGGACCGGAGAGTTGCAGCGGGCGCCGACGACGGACACGACCAGCGGGAGGGAAACCCGCACCCCGGTCATGTCCCCCCTCTCGCCTCACTGACATCCACCACCCGGCCGTCGTCGGCCGGGTATCCGGTACGGAGCCCGTCACACCGAGCCACGCTGGCGGAAGCGTAGGGCATGGCGCGCCTGACGCAAGCGCGCAGAGCAGCCCGTTCGAGAGACGTCCCTCGAGAACTGTGTGCGGCACTCCTCTCGCGGACACGGCCGGGCCGCGTGACGCGGGTAACCCCGACGAGAGACGATAGGGGCATGAGCGCAACGCAGCAGACGGACGGCGACCCCGCCCGCGGCACGGCCCCCGATGTCAGCGCCCCCCGGGCGGTCATCACAGACGGGCTGCCGAGCCAGCTTCCGGACATCGATCCGGACGAGACGCAGGAGTGGCTGGACTCCCTCGACGCCGTCGTCGACCACGGCGGCCGCGACCGGGCCCGCTACCTGATGCTGCGGCTGCTGGAGCGCAGCCGCGAGCAGCAGGTCGGCGTACCCGCCCTGCGCAGCACCGACTACATCAACACGATCCCGCCGCAGCGGGAGCCGTGGTTCCCGGGCGACGAGGACGTCGAGCGCCGGATCCGCGCCTACATCCGCTGGAACGCCGCGATCATGGTGCACCGCGCCCAGCGGCCCGGGATCGCCGTCGGCGGGCACATCTCCTCCTACGCGAGCTCGGCCTCCCTGTACGAGGTCGGCTTCAACCACTTCTTCCGCGGCAAGGACCACCCCGGCGGCGGCGACCAGATCTGGTTCCAGGGGCACGCCTCCCCCGGCATCTACGCCCGCGCCTTCCTCGAGGGCCGGCTGACCGAGAACCAGCTCGACGGCTTCCGCCAGGAGGTCAGCCACCCCGGCGGCGGGCTGTCGTCCTACCCGCACCCGCGGCTGATGCCGGAGTTCTGGGAGTTCCCGACCGTCTCGATGGGCCTCGGCCCGATCAACGCGATCTACCAGGCGCGGTTCAACCGCTACCTGCACGCCCGCGGCTTCAAGGACACCTCCGACCAGCACGTCTGGGCGTTCCTCGGCGACGGCGAGATGGACGAGCCGGAGTCGCTCGGTGCGATCGGCATCGCCGCGCGTGAGGAGCTGGACAACCTGACGTTCGTCGTCAACTGCAACCTGCAGCGCCTCGACGGCCCGGTCCGCGGCAACGGCAAGGTCATCCAGGAGCTGGAGTCCTTCTTCCGCGGCGCGGGCTGGAACGTCATCAAGGTGATCTGGGGCCGCGAGTGGGACGCCCTGCTGGCCGCCGACCGCGACGGCGCCCTGGTCAACCTGATGAACCAGACGCCCGACGGCGACTACCAGACCTACAAGGCCGAGGACGGCGCCTACGTCCGCGAGCACTTCTTCGGCCGTGACCCGCGCACCCGCAAGCTCGTGGAGAACATGAGCGACAAGGAGGTCTGGGACCTCTCCCGCGGCGGGCACGACTACCGCAAGGTCTACGCGGCGTTCAAGGCCGCCCAGGAGCACAAGGGCCAGCCCACGGTGATCCTCGCCAAGACGATCAAGGGCTGGACCCTGGGCAGCCACTTCGAGGGCCGCAACTCCACCCACCAGATGAAGAAGCTGACCGCCGACGACCTCAAGCTCTTCCGCGACCGGCTCTACCTGGACATCCCCGACTCGGCGCTCGACAAGACCCTGCCGCCCTACTACAAGCCCGACCCGAAGTCCGACGAGATGCAGTACATGCTCGAGCGGCGGCAGCAGCTGGGCGGGGCGGTCCCGCGCCGGCGGGCCGAGTTCAAGCAGCTGAAGGCCCCCGACGACAAGGCGCTCGACATCCTGCGCAAGGGCTCGGGCAAGCAGGAGGTGGCGACGACGATGGCGTTCGTCCGCCTGCTCAAGGAACTGCTCAAGGACCCCGAGCTCGGCCCGCGCTTCGTGCCCATCATCCCGGACGAGGCCCGCACCTTCGGCCTGGACTCGCTGTTCCCGACGAAGAAGATCTACAACCCGCACGGCCAGAACTACACGTCGGTCGACCGCGATCTGATGCTGGCCTACAAGGAGTCCACGACCGGGCAGATCCTGCACGAGGGGATCAACGAGGCCGGTTCCTCGGCGTCGTTCATCGCCGCCGGCACGTCGTACGCCACGCACGGCGAAGCGATGATCC
>JAOPUS010000352.1 GCA_025963345.1 Blastococcus sp.
GGCGTCCGCGGTGCCCGCCGTCTGCATCGCATCGAGGCGGACCGGCCGGGACAGGCCCTTGAGCCAGATGTTCTGTCCCTCGTCGCTGTAGAGGAATTCCTGCCACAGCCGGGCCGCCGCCGGGTGCGGGGCGAACTTGCTGATCGCCTGGCTGTAGTAGCTGCCGAACACCCCGTCCGACGGCACGTTGACCTGCCACTCCACGCCCTCATCGGCGAGGGTCTTGGTCAGCCCGGCGTTGACGTAGTCCCAGTCGATGGCCAGCGGGGTCTCACCGCTCTGCACCGTTGCCGGGGTGATCTCGACCGGGTTGAAGTTGCCGGCGTCCTTCACCTGCCGGAAGAAGTCGATGCCGGGCCCGATGTCGTCGAGGCTGCCGCCGTTGGACAGCGCCGCCGCCCACACGCCGCTGAACGCCGCCGCTGCCTGCGTCGGGTTGCCGTTGAGCGCGACCTGTCCCTTGTACTGCGGGTCGAGCAGCTCGGCCATGGTGGTCGGGCACGTGGCGACGACCGAGGCGTTGCAGCCGATCGAGATGAAGCCGCCGTAGTCGTTGTACCAGCGCCCGTCGGCGTCCTTCTGGTTGTCCGGGATGTCGTCCCAGGTGGCCACCTGGTAGGGGGCGAGCAGATCCTGCGCGGCGGCCTGCTTGGCGAAGCTGGTGCCGACGTCGAGCACGTCGGGTGCCCGGTCCTGGCCCTTCTGGCTGGTCACCGCGTCGAGCTCGTCCTGGCTGGACCCGTCGGGGTTGGCGCTGTTGATCTCGATGTCGTACTTGTCGCTGAAGGTCGAGAGCATCTCTTCGTAGTTGGCCCAGCTCGGGGGCAGGGCGATGACGTTGAGCGTCCCCTCGGCCTGTGCAGCCTTGACCAGAGCGTCCATGCCGCCGAGGTCATCGGCCGACGTCGCCGTGGCGGCGTCGGACCCGCTGCCGGAGCTACCGGAGCCGCCGTCGCCCGACCCGCCGCATGCAGTGAGGGTGAGTCCGGCCGTCACGACCGCGATTGCGGCGCGCAGGGTGCTTCGTCGCACGTGTCCTCCTGTGGTGGTGCCGCACCGCTCTCGGGCCCTGTTGACCCCGAGCCGTGCGGCGACGCGATTGTGGCGGACCCCGGTCGCTCAGGGGCGATTACGGCACACGAACGTGTCGTGAACCCTCAGCGACCGGTGCTCAGTGACCGGTGAACTGGGCCTTGCCGGGTCCGTTCTCGATGAAGGAGCTCATGCCGACCTTCTGGTCCTCGGTGTCGAACAGCTCTGCGAACAGCCGGCTCTCCAGGGCCAGCGCCTTGTCCAGCGGCAGCTCGAGCCCCTCGTCGATCGCCTGCTTGGCGGCGGCGAGGGCACGGGGCGGACCCGCGGCGAACTTCCGCGCCATCGCCATCGCGGTCGAGTACACCTCGTCGTCGGGGACGACGGCATCAGCCATGCCGATCTCCAGCGCCTCCTGGGCGCCCACGTGGCGACCCGTGAAGATCAGATCCTTTGCCTTCGCCGGGCCGACGAGCCGGGCCAGACGCTGGGTGCCGCCCGCTCCGGGGATGACGCCGAGCTGGATCTCGGGCTGCCCGATCTTCGCCGAGGCGCCGAGCACCCGGAAGTCCGCGCACAGCGCCAGCTCGTATCCCCCGCCGAGGGCATAGCCGGTGATGGCGGCGATGACCGGCTTGGGGATCCGGGCGACCTCGGTGAAGGAGTGGGTGAGCTCGCGGCCCCAGGCGACCATGCTCCTGGCGTCGAGCTGGGACATCGTCTTGATGTCTGCGCCCGCGGCAAAGACCCGTTCACCGCCGTAGAGGACGACGGCGCGGACCTCCTCGCGCGTCGATGCCTCCATCGCCGCGGCGCGCACCTCCATGTGGAGCTGCTCGTTGATCGCGTTCATCTTCGGCCGGTCGAGGCGGATCGTGCCGACCCCGTCCGTGATCTGCAGGCTGACGAACTCGGGCACTGTCATGTGCGGGCCTCCGGGCGAAGGGACGTCGTCGTCGAAAGGCTGGTCGGCGCACAGTAACGCCGCGCGCCGACGTCGACTCGCGCGGCGGTGGTCCGGCGGTACGGTCCCCCCCGTCCTCCGGCCCTCTCCCCCACCCGGTGATCACATGGCCCCCGCGAACCGTCGACCCTCTGCGCGGACGTTCGCGCTCGGCCTGTCCACCTTGCTGGCGGCCGGTCTGCTGTCGGTCACCTCCGTGGCCAGGGCCGCCCCACCCGCGCCGACGACGCTCGCGGTCCTGGGCGACACCCCCTACAGCGCGACCCAGCGGGCCCAGTTGCCCGCGCTGATCAATGCCGTCGACGCCGACCCTGCGGTGCGCATGGTCCTGCACGCCGGCGACATGAAGGACAGCACGACGTCGTGCTCCGACTCGCAGTTCAGAGGTCTCGCTTCGCTGTTCGGCACGTTCGACGACCCCTTCGTGCTGACTCCCGGCGACAACGACTGGACCGACTGCCACCAGGCCTCGACCGGCCGCTTCCTGCCGACCGAGCGGCTCGCGGCGCTCCGGCGGATCTTCTACCCGGTGCCGGGCCGGACGCTCGGGGGCGCTCCGGCGACGGTGACCTCGCAGGCGACCTACGTCGAGAACGTCCGCTTCGTGCGCAGCGGCGTCCTCCTCGCCACCGCGCACGTCGTGGGCAGCAACAACGACCTCGCGCCCTGGAGCGGCCTGGTCGGCGGGGACCGGCCGGCGGAGCGACGGGCGGAGTTCGACGCCCGGCGCGCAGCGAATCTCGCCTGGATCAACGCCGCGTTCGACAACGCCGTGGCCACCGGGGCCTACGGCGTCCTCCTGATGCTGCAGGCCGAGCCGGTCGCGACTTCGGCGTTCAGCGCCGAGCGCAGCCTGATCGCCCAGCGGGCGGCACAGTTCGGCCGGCCGGTGCTGCTCGTGCACGGCGACGAGCACCGCTTCGAGGTCCAGGCGCGCTACCTCGGCGTCGCCAACCTCACGCGGCTGGAGACCTACGGCAACACGGCGGGCTACTGGCTGAGGGTCACCATCGACCCGAGCCTGCCGCAGGTCTTCTCCTGGCAGTCGCGCCGGGTCGGCTGACAGGCGGCGCTCAGCGACCTGCGCCGGTCAGGCGGCGCTCAGCGACCTGCGCCGGTCAGGCGGCGCGCCGGGCCATGAAGCGACCTCCGGTCCGGGTGAGCGACAGGGACAACCCGAAGGTCTCCGACAGCGCGGCCTCGGTCAGGACGTCCTCCGCCGGCCCGGCGGCCACCGCCTGCCCGTCGCGCAGCAGCAGCGCGTGGGTGTAGCCCGGCGGGATCTCCTCGACATGGTGGGTGACCAGCACCTGGGCGGGCGCGTAGTGGTAGCGGGCGAGATCCGACAGCCGGGCCACGAGGTCCTCCCGGCCGCCGAGGTCCAGGCCCGCCCCGGGCTCGTCGAGCAGCAGCAACTCCGGGTCGGGCATCAGGGCGCGGGCGATCTGGGCGCGCTTGCGCTCGCCCTCGCTCAGGGTGCCGAACGGCCGGTGGGCGAACTGCGCGACGCCCCACTGCTGCATGAGCATCCCGGCCCGGGTGAGGTCATGGACGTCGTAGCGCTCCCGCCCCCGCCCGACGACGGCGTACCCGGCGGACACCACGATGTCGCCGGTCTTCTCCGCCGGCTCGATCCGCTGGGCGAGCGCGGCACTGGTCAGCCCGATCCGGGGGCGCAGCTCGAACACGTCGACCGCCCCGAGGGTCTCCCCGAGCAGCCGGACCTCCCCCCGGGTCGGGTGCATCAGCGCGGCGGCCAGTTGCAGCAGCGTCGTCTTCCCCGCCCCGTTGGGGCCCAGCACCACCCACCGGTGGTCGGCTTCAACGGTCCAGTCGACGCCGCGCAGGAGGTAGGTCTCCCCCCGTACGACGTCGACCCCGGTCATCCCGACGACCGCCCCGGGGGCGGCTGAGCTCGACACGCCCCCATCCAACCAACCTCCTGGGTCGCCCCCGCGCACCCACGCGGCCGGGAGTTGGCAGGATCCCGGTATGGGCGACAAAGGAACGGCCGAACGTCCCGCGGGCGAGGTTCTCCCCGGGTCGCCTTCCCCACTCGGCGCACACTGGGACGGGACGGGCACCAACTTCGCCCTCTGGTCGGCCGGAGCGCACGCGGTGGACCTGTGCCTCTTCGACTCCGACGGCACCGAGCACCGGCACCGGCTGGAGGAGACGACGCACCAGGTCTGGCACGGCCGGCTCCCGGGAGTCGGCCCCGGCCAGCGCTACGGCTACCGGGTGCACGGCCCCTACGATCCGGTCGCCGGGTTCCGGCACAACCCGGCGAAGCTGCTGCTGGACCCCTACACCCGGGCCGTGGACGGCGGGTTGACGCTGGACCCGTCGCTGTTCGGCTACTCCGACGGCGGGGTGGACACACCGTTCCCCGACCCGCGCGACTCCGCGCCCTACGTGCCGCGCGGTGTCGTCGTCCACGACCCCTTCCCGTGGGACGGCGACCGCGCGCCGCGCACCTCGTGGTCGGACACCGTCATCTACGAGGTGCACGTCAAGGGTGCGACGGCGCGGCATCCGGACGTGCCGCGGCACCTGCGTGGCACGTACGCGGGTCTGGCGCACCCGGCGTTCGTCGAGCACCTGCAGTCGCTGGGGGTGACCGCCGTCGAGCTGCTCCCGGTGCACCACTTCGTCAGCGAGCCGCACCTGATGCGCCGCGGGCTGACCAACTACTGGGGTTACAACACCCTCGGTTACTTCGCTCCGCACGCCGCCTACAGCTCCTCGGGCAGCGGGGGCGGCCAAGTGCTCGAGTTCAAGACGATGGTGAAGGAACTGCACGCCGCCGGCATCGAGGTGATCCTCGACGTCGTCTACAACCACACCGCCGAGGGCGACCACACCGGCCCGACCCTGTCGTTCAAGGGCATCGACAACCCCGGCTACTACCGGCTCGACGGGCAGAACAGCGCCCGCTACACCGACTACACCGGCTGCGGGAACACCCTCGACGTCCGCCGTCCGGCCGTGCTGGCCCTGCTCATGGACTCGCTGCGCTACTGGGTCACCGAGATGCACGTCGACGGGTTCCGCTTCGACCTCGCCTCC
>JAOPUS010000402.1 GCA_025963345.1 Blastococcus sp.
AGGTGGACGACGACGTCGAAGGCCAGGCCGACCCCCTGCAGCAACGATCCCGGCACCAGCAGGACGCCGTCGGGGGGCATCGGCCGGGGCCGGGCGCGGGCGGCGCGGTCCCGTTCGAGGTCCCACAGCACCGGGAGGTAGGTCGCGGAGCCGCCCGGGCCGACCGGGTTCAGCACCTCGCGGGCCAGCGCCCCGGCGTCCAGCCAGTCGGTGTACCGGGCTCCGGGATCGGTGCGTCCGTGCTCGAGCCGCAGCGACGCAGGGCGGTAGAAGCCGGTCGCGGGCACCACGACCGCGGGCCGGCCCAGCGCCGGCAGCCGCGCGGCGATCGCGCCGGCGAGTGCGTCGGGGCCCGCCGGCTCGGGACCGTCGACCGCGACGCGCAGCGCCGCGGCACCGGGCTCGGCGTGCAGCTCGGCGAGGAGCCCGGCGAGGCGGTCGGCCAGGGCCGAGGGGGTGAGCGGTTCGGGCCGGGTCAGGACCGGCCGTCCGCCGCACCGACGGACGGGGCACCCGCGGACGCGCGGGGGACCGGCGCCGGGACGGCGGCGACGATCTCGCCGGGCCGTCGTTGACAGGGGGCGGGCAGCGAACGGGTGTCGGGAGCAGCACCGCCGGCGGACGGCGAGGTGTCGGCGGCGGGCACGGCCGCGGTCTCGCCGCCCAGGCCGTCGAGAACCTCCCGTGCGAGATCGGCGACCGGACGTCCCTGCGAGCGTGCATCGCCACGCAGTGACTCGAAGGCTCCGCGGGCACTGATCCCGTGCCGTTCGGCCAGCACGCCGATGGCCCGTTCGGTGGAGACGCGGGCGGCCAGGGCGTGCTCGAGTTGGGCGACGGTGCGCTCCAGCGCGGCCACGCGGGCGTCGACCGGGTCGGTCGCCCCTTCAGGGGCGCCGGAGGGACCCCGCGCCGAGCGGCGAGCGGTGCGGTCGGGCTCGGCCAGCGCGCCGAGTTCTTCGGCGACCAGGTCGGCCAGCGAGAGGCCCTCGATCAGGTCGGCAGCGTCCTCGCTGCCGGCGGGGGAGAGCACAGACCAGCCCCGCGACGTCCGGGTGAGAGAGACCGGCGGCCCCTGGGAGGGGCAGTCCTCGGCCGGGCCGGAGCAGGGTGCGTCAGAGGTCACGCCGGCGACCTCCGGAGGCGCGGCCGACCGCAGCGGCCGGACAGGGTCGTGGCCGCGGTCGCGGCCCGCCAAGGGGCGATCATGCCCCTTCGAGGGCCGGGGACCGGGGATCACTGCGTTCTCACGCCTCCGACAGTTGACCGAGCTGGGACTTCACCTGGTCGATGCTCGGATTGGTCAGGGCGGTGCCGTCGGCGAACAGCAGCGTGGGCACCGTGCGGTTCCCGCCGTTGGCCTGCATGACCAGCTCAGCAGCCGTGGCGTCGTTCTCGATGTCGACCTCGGCGAAGTCGATGCCTTCGCGCTGCATGAGCTTCTTCAGGCGCACGCAGTAGCCGCACCACTGGGTGGTGAACATGGTCACGGCGGCGCCGGGGGTCGCAGTCATCGGTTGGGATCCTCCATGGTTGTGCCGGGACGGTCCACCCCCAGGAGGGTGGAACCGCGGTCTGGGGGAGGAACGCGGACGTCCTGGGGATGCTTCCCGGGATCGTCCGTATCGACTGCGAGGATGGGGTCCACGGGCACGACGCGGACGCCGCGCCGGCCACCGCGCGGACAGGGAGGGAGCCGGCGATGTCACTGATCGGTGCGCAGACCGGAACCATGTCCCGCGCGGAGACCGTCCTCGCCGCGCTCGACGAGGAGCAGCGGGCGGCGGTGCAGGCCGTCTCCGGCCCCGTCTGCATCCTCGCCGGTGCCGGGACGGGCAAGACCCGCACCATCACGCACCGCATCGCGTACGCCGTGCACACGGGCGTCTACGTCCCGGAGCAGGTGCTCGCGGTGACCTTCACCGCCCGGGCCGCAGGGGAGCTGCGCGGCCGGCTCGCCGCCCTCGACGTCGGCGGGGTCCAGGCGCGAACCTTCCACGCGGCGGCGATGCGCCAGCTGCGCTACTTCGCCCCCCGGGTGCTCGGCGGGCCGATGCCGTCCCTGGTCGAGAACAAGCTGCGATTGGTGGCGACGGCGGCCTCGCGCTCCCGGCTGTCCACCGACCGCGCGAGCCTGCGCGACCTGGCCAGCGAGATCGAGTGGGCGAAGACGACGCTGGCGACCCCGGAGGACTACCCGGCCCGCGCGAAGGCCGCGGGACGGGAGCCCCCGTTCGAGGCAGCCGCGGTCGCCGCGGTGTACGCCAGCTACGAGTCGGCGAAGCAGCGGGACGGAGCACTCGATTTCGAGGACCTCCTGCTGGTCACGGCCTACGCGCTGGAAGAGCACCCCGCCGTCGCGCGCGAGGTGCGTGGGCAGTACCGGCATTTCGTCGTCGACGAGTATCAGGACGTCAACCCGCTCCAGCAGCGGTTGCTCGATGCCTGGCTCGGCGGGCGGGCCGAGATCTGCGTCGTCGGTGACCCCAACCAGACGATCTACTCCTTCACCGGGGCCGACCCCGACTACCTGCTGGGCTTCGCCGACCGCTATGCCGATGCCGCCGTGGTCAAGCTGGAGCGGGACTACCGGTCGACGCCGCAGGTCGTCGCGCTGGCCAACCGGCTCATCGGCCAGGCCACCCGCCGTAAGGGCCTGCCCGGGCTGCGCCTGCTGGGGCAGCGTCCCGACGGGCCGGAGCCGACCTTCGTGGAGCACCCGGACGAGCCCGCCGAGGCGGCCGCCGTCGCGGCCCGCTGCAAGGCGCTGATCGACGCCGGCACCCCGGCGGCGGAGATCGCGGTGCTGTTCCGCATCAACGCCCAGTCGGAGGTCTACGAGGCGGCACTCACCGACGTCGGTGTGCCCTATGTGCTCAAGGGCGGCGAGCGGTTCTTCGAACGCCCCGAGGTCCGCGAGGCCGTGCTGCTGCTGCGTGGTGCCGCGGCCGGCGGTAGCGATCCCGGCGCGCTGGTGCCCACGGTGCGGGACGTCCTGGCCTCGACCGGCTGGGTGGAGCACCGCCCACCGGCCGGAGGGGCGGCCCGTGACCGCTGGCAGTCGCTGGCCGCGCTGGTGGATCTCGCCGTCGACCTGGTCGCGGAGAACCCGACGCTCGACCTGGCCGGATTCGTGGGGCACCTGGCGGACCGTGCGAACGCCCAGCACGCCCCGACCGTGCAGGGCGTCACCCTCGCCTCCATGCACGCCGCCAAGGGCCTGGAGTGGGACGCCGTCTTCGTGGTGGGCCTGGTCGACGGCGTCGTCCCGATCGCCCAGTCCCTGTCGCGGCCGGAGGCGGTCGAGGAGGAGCGGCGGCTGCTCTACGTCGCGGTGACCCGGGCACGGGAGCAGCTGATGCTGTCGTGGTCGCTGGCCCGCAATCCCGGCGCCAAGCGGGCCCGCCCGCGGAGCCGCTTCCTGACCGGCATCGCGCCGGAGTCCTCGCCCAACGCACCGGGCCCCCGCCGGCCGGGGAAGAAGCAGAAGGTCGTCCTCGAGGGCGAGGCCGGGGAGCTCTTCGAGCGGTTACGTGCCTGGCGCAGCCAGGCGGCCCAGTCGGCCTCGGTCCCGGCCTACGTGGTCTTCACCGACGCCACGCTGCAGGCGATCGCCGAGACCCGCCCGGCGAACCTCATGGAGCTGTCGTCCCTGCCGGGGATCGGTGCGCGCAAGCTCGATCTCTACGGCGAGGACGTGCTCGCGACCGTCAGCGGCTGAAAGAGGACCACCCTTCCCCCCACGCCTCGGTGAAGGACCCCGCCCTCCCCACCCCTCGCACGCTCGGGGCGGTGCCCTGGACGGGGCCGCCCCTGAGGGGTGGCCGTCCCGACACGTCGGGAGGATGTCTCCCTTAATTCGTTTGACCCCGCTTCCGCTGCGGTCATAGTGTTCCCGCACACAAGAACTGCACCCCGCGATCCCGGCCGCCCTGGCCGGGAACGAGTCCGGAGAGGAGGGGGCATCTGATGATCACCACGACGTGGACGAAGGCCCCCGCCGATCTCCTCTGCCTGGGCAGCTCCGACGTGCGCCGGTGCACGGGCTTCGACGCCCGTACCGGCATCGCCGTCAGCCCCGCGCCGCGAGTTGCTCCGGTCCAGGGGACCGGTGTGCCCACCGGCGGCACCGCTGTCCGGCTGCGTCCCGCCTTCCGGCAGGCCCGCGCACTGGCGCAGTTCGACGCCCGGTACGCCGCCCTCGCGCACAACTCCATCGGCACCAACGGCGACACCACCCTCGGGATCTGTTCCTCGAGGAGACCGCTGAGCTAACGCTCGACCGGTCCTCCACGAGGCCGCGGAACCCGAACCCCGGGATCCGCGGCCTTTCTCTTTGTCCGCGAGACCCGGCACACCGACCACCGGTCGGCGGGTCTCCGCCGGCCATCGCAGACGAGGAACAAAGGAGGAGCGGCGTGCAGCAGACGATCGATCACCCGACGTCCCACCGCCGACCCAGGCTCCCCTGGACCGGGGGTTTCCCACCGAGGCGACCCCACACCCCCGTGGCCCCGGCCCCGATACGGCGTCCCCTGCCGTGCCGGGTCGAGGACCCGGAGCTGTGGTTCGCCGAGACTCCGGCACAGCTCGAGCTCGCCAAGAGCTTCTGCGCCGGCTGCCCGGTCCGCGACGCGTGCCTGGCAGGCGCCCTGGACCGGGCAGAGCCGTGGGGTGTCTGGGGCGGAGAGATCTTCGAGCGCGGCTCGGTGATCGCACGCAAGCGGCCACGGGGGCGTCCCCGCAAGGTGGTCGCAGCGTGAGCCCCGACCGCATCCATATCGATGTGTCCCCACGCAGTAGTGGGGAACCGAGAACTCATCCAGAAGGAACTGCCATGTACCTGCTCGAACACGATCTGGCCCAGAGCCGGATGCGCGAGGACCAGGCTCGCGCCGAGGCCGCCTCACGCGCCCGCCGGCTCTACGTGGCCCGCCGTGCGGCCCGACGTGCGGAGCGCGCTGTGCGCCGCGCCGCGCGGGCCAGCGCCGCCGTCTACTGACGGTCAGTCCCGTCATCCCCGAACAGAGGCCGGCTCCGGACGCTCCCGGTGTGCGTCCGGGCCCGGCCTGCCTCGTCCATGTTGACTCGGCCTTGTCACGCGGGCCCGGAGGGTTCCGCGCAGGCGCGACGGACGGGCTCAGTGCAGCGTGGGACGGCACGTGGCCGCCGTGCGGTCCGGAGGACCGCACTGTCATGGACCACAGATCACTCCGTGAAGCCGGGGAGCCATTCCTCGAGGACGCTGCGGAAGTTACCTGCCGCGCCGAGCTGGCAGAGCACACCGATCGAGCCGATCGTCACCCGGTGGATGAGCAGGTAGGCCGGCGGGAGGTTCAGCTGGCGGCCGAGCTTGTTGATCTCGGTCCGTGGGTCGGCGATCCGTGCCGCCTGCTCCTGCATCCAGGCGCGGGTGAAGTGGAAGTGCTGGTCCTCGAGCGGTTCCAGCAGCGGCCGCAGGTAGTCGAGCACCCCCTGGGCGTCGACCTCCATGTTCGGCCGGACGAACCCCTCGGTGCGCAGGTCGGTGAGCACCTCGTCGGCCTTGCCGGCGAGCGCCCAGCGCAGCAGCCGGCCGATCGGCTCGGGGTGTCCGTCGGGAAGCCGCGCGGTGGCCCCGAAGTCGATGACGCCCAGCCGGCCGTCGGCGAGCATCCGGAAGTTGCCCGGGTGCGGGTCGGCGTGCAGCAGTCCGGCGCGCTGGGGGCCGGAGAAGTGCAGGACCGCCAGCAGGTGACCGGCGTGGTCCCGCTGCTCCTGGGTGCCGTCGGCGATGATCCGCGACAGCGGCATGCCCTCGAGCCACTCGGAGACGATCACCTTGGGCGCGCTGGCGACCACGCGCGGGACGACGATCTGCGCGTCACCGGCGTACGCAGTGGCGAACGCCCGCTGCGAGTCGGCTTCCAGCCCGTAGTCCAGCTCCTCGACCACGCGGGCCTTGAGCTCGGCGATCAGCGGCTTGACGTCCATGCCGGGGAAGAGGGCGGCGAACAGCCGCGCGAACCGGGCGAGCTGGTTGAGGTCGGCCATCAGCGCCGTCCCCGCGCCCGGGTACTGGATCTTGACGGCGACGTCCCGGCCGTCCCGCCACGTGGCGCGGTGCACCTGGCCGATGCTCGCCGCGGCGGCCGGCTGGTCGTCGAAGTCGGAGAACCGCTGCCGCCAGGTGCCACCGAGCTGCTGGGCGAGCACCGCGTGGACGGTGCGCACCGGCATGGGTGGCGCCTCCTCCTGCAGCTTCACCAGGGCCTCGCGGTAGGGGGCGGCGACCTCCTCGGGTACCGCGGCCTCGAAGACCGAGAGCGTCTGGCCGAGCTTCATCGCCCCACCCTTGAGCTGGCCGAGGACGGCGAACAACTGCTCGGCGGTGCGCTGCTGGAGCTCGGCGGTGACGGCGTCGGCGGGGCGCCCCGAGAGTCGCTTGCCCAGTCCCAGCGTGGCGCGGCCGGCGGCTCCGAGCGGGAGCGACGCCAGGCGCGCGGTCCGGGAGACCGAGCCTCGCGGCATCGCCGGTCCGTCACTCACACGTCCTCCTCGCCGGCGCCCGCGCCCGGAGGGGCGTTGCCGTGTCGTCTCGGGTGAGCTGGTGAGCTCGGTCAGCCGCCCATTGTTCCCTGTCGGGAGCCGGTTACGCCGGGAGAGGTCGCACCGGATTCGCCCGCGAGAGTGGCCGCTTGCTCCCCGGGAGTGTTCTCGCACCCGGCGCCGCAGCCGCAGGCGGGGTGCGCCGGCCACCTCCGGACCCGGGGTCGAAGGTCCGGTGGCCGCAGCTCGACGGTCGCGTCCAGGGTGGCCGGGGCGGCCGTGCCGTCCAGGTAGGCCAACACCTGCAGGGCGGCCGTGGCGGCGGTGAGCAGGCAGGTGACGGTGGCGCCGCTGGGCGGTGGCTCGGTGGCGGTGAGCTGCGCGGCCAGGCGGGGCCAGCGCGGATCGGCGTCGCGGCGGTGCAGGTCGGCGCACCGCAGACAGCTGGTCACACCGGGCACGACCAGCGGCCCCACGATGCCGACCTCCCCGCGGACGGTCGCCACCAGGTGCGGCACCTGCGCGCGATGGACGGCGGCGGCCAGCGGGTCCGAGGCGGCCCACGGGCGGGACAGGACGACGAGATCGGCGGCCTCGTCGGACAGCGGACGCAGATCGGTGAGCGGACTGGCCCGCCGGATCGCGTCGGCCGCCGCCAGCGCACGTGGCCGGCCCTCGTCGGTCGCGCTCAACCCGCCGACCACCGCGTCCCCGGCGGTGGCGAGGCCGGGGTCGCGCACGCTGACCCGGCCGACCCCGCTGGCCGCCAGCACCGCGGCCAGCGGGACGCCGACCCGGTTGGCACCGTCGACGACGACGACCGCGGAGCGGCGGGCCCGCCAGACCGGCCCGCCGACGGCGGACAGCGCTGCCGGCAGCTCCGCCGCCGTGCGG
>JAOPUS010000254.1 GCA_025963345.1 Blastococcus sp.
CCGCGGCCAGCACGCGGCCCGGAGGCACTGAGGCCAGTCCCGGCACCGCATCCAGCGCCGCGGCGGCGACGTCGGGCCGGTGCACCGCCAGGGCGAGGCCGCCCCGGAGGATGCGCAGGTCCGGCCAGGTGGGGAAGCGCTCCACGGCCCGGTCCACCGCGGCGCCGAGGGCCAGCAGTTCCTCCGGCCGGCCACCGGTGAGCATCACCTCGCGGTGGCGCAGCGTCAGCACCTCGCCGGCCGCCGACGGGCTGGCGGGGTCGGCCGTGGCCTCCCGCTCGGTCCGTCGGCGGCTGACCGCCGCCAGGTCGGCCGGGAAGCCGACTGGGGACGCCAGCAGTTCGTTCACCACGGCTCGGCCAGATACGGGAACGTCGTCAGGAACGGCTTGTCGTTGGCGAGCGGGTTGGGCGGCGTCTTCGGGGTGATCGGGGCGGCGTCCCAGAGCGACTGGTCGTTGAGCGTCTCCACCGAGTAGCCGCCCGGCCCGAGCGGGGCGGCCATGTCGAGGAACATCGACAGGAACCGGGTGGCGACCTGGTCCTCCGGCCGGCGGCCGAACGGCCACGTGCCGGTGGTGTCCATGTCGATCCCGCAGACGTTGGGGATGAAGATCTCGAACGGCCGGCGCAACGGGATGTCGACGTTCGACCTCTTCCACGACTCGTCGGGCATCCGCAGCTCCTGGAAGATCAGCTTCCGGCTGCGCGGGAAGGCCGCGGCGGCGGTCGAGTACGTCTTGTGCACCGACACCGGCGCGCCGTCGTGGTCGAAGACGCTGGCCAGCCCGAGCGCGGTCACCGACGGGCCGAATCCCCAGCCCAGGTGGGCCAGGCGCCGGACGAAGACCGGCGCCAGCCAGAAGTTGTTGGCCCCCAGCTGCCGGTTGTCCTCCCGCTCGCTCAGGCCGGCGTCGGCGAACGGCTGGCCCACGGTGTCGACCAGCTTGTACTGCCGGAGTTCGTCGTCCAGGCGCCGCCGGCGCAGGAGAGCGACCGGGTTGTCCGTCCAGAGCGGGTCGTCCGGGATGGTCTCGATCTTCGCCGCCGCCTTGCGGACCCAGCTCTCGCCCCACACGTTGACCACCCGGTCCTCCTCCGGGTGCGCGGTGAGGAAACGGAGCGGGACCTCCAGGACGATCGCGTTGACGTTGATCCCGGCCTGGGCGTCCTCGCCGCTGTAGACGAACCGGTAGTTGCCGTCGGCGTCCTTGGCGAAGCTGTCGCCCTCCCAGGTCAGCGGGCCCTCGGGGAGGTCCAGCTTCACGCCGCGGCCGTGCTCGGGGAGGTCGGGGTTGACGTTGAACAGGGTGTTGCCGTCGAGTTCCAGGAGCGTCTTCGGGATCGCCAGTTCGCGCACGTCCTGCCGCGCCTGCGGCACCTCGTAGAACTGCGGGGCGTAGTTGATCGAGCGGAAGAAGCCGGTCAGGTCGTTGAAGAAGGCGTCGTCCCGCCCGCCCAGGTAGGCGGTGATCTCCGCGCCGGACGGCGCCCGGACGGTCGTGACCTCGTTCGTCGGCACCCACTCGGTGAAGTCCCCGCCGGGGAAGCCGGTGAACCGCACCGTCGCCGTCCCGGCCTCGTCCACCGTCACCCGGATCTCCGCCGCGTCGCGCTGGCCGAGGTAGTGGTCTTTCATGGCGTCGAAGTACCGGGTCAGTGCGGCGAGGCTCCAGTCCTCCGCCGCCGGGCGGACCGAGCGCGCGTGCGGGTTGACCTGCAGCCGGTACAGCATGTCGGTGTCGAACACGCCCGCCTCGGGAACGGCGGCGAAGGTCAGCGCGAGCACCACCTTCTCCTCGTCGGTGGCGTCGCTGGGGTAGCCGAACATGTCGTAGACGTCGGCGGCGCTCATGTCGACGTCGGAGAAGATGCTGTTGACCGAGTTCGGGTCGTTGTGGTCGGCCACGCTGTCCCCCAGTTCGGTGGTGGTCGGGATCGGCCGTCCCCGCCGGGGGAGGCCGCGGGGTCTAGGACGGCGTCCGCGACCGGCTCTCCAGCCGCCGCAGGGACCGCCTCAGGTCGCGGGCGAAATAGCCGCCGCCGCCGAGGCTCAGGAGCGCGTCGAACACCCGGCCCTTCGTCGTCGTCGGCACCCGCACGATCGTGAGGTCGACGTGGCAGCCACCTGCGCCGTCGGACTCCACCCGGTAGGTCCAGCGGCTCCCCGGGCCGAAGGCGTTGCTGTCGAGCACGTCGAGGGTGACCACGTCGGGCACCGACCAGTCGTAGCGCAGCCGCTGCCAGACACCGCCCGCGGCGGATCCCTCGGTGACCTCGGCCCAGGTGTCACCGCGGTCGTGCACGGTGAAGTGGCTGGGGTCGCTGGCACCCCAGATCTCCGCGCGCCCGGAACCGAAGTCGGTGAGCGCCGCGACGAACTGTTCCGGAGGCACCGCGCCGTGGGCGCGGACATGGACCCGGCCCATGGCTCCCCCTCCGTGCGGATGGCGCTCGTGCTGTTCTGCCGCAGTTCGGCTGAATTGGTGCAGAAATTGTTCTGGGTGGCCGACGGTGACGCATTCGGCGTTCCGCTCGGCTATGACCGAGCAGCGTTCACGCACCGTCATTTCCTGTCAAGGCGTTCGAGGTCCGTGACCGGCATGGTGGACGGCCGTGGCCGGCGCCGCCGACTGCGCGGCGCCACGGCCCCTCGGGGCGCTGAGAGGCTGGGCGCGGAGCCTCTAGGAAGCATCCCTGAGCGCCGGCAGGGGTGGTCCGCGAATTCTCGGCAATGGCGAGCAACCCCCTTGTGATCATGCGGGGGCGGGAGGAATCTGTGCGCCGCCGGAAGAAAAGAACCGGTGCGCCATCCATTCAGGGGGAACTCGAACCGGTGCCCGTCCGGGGACCGGTGATCGGTGCATGTCCGTCGACGGTGAACTGCATTTTCTCTTCCGTGCCGAATGTGCACCGTGCGCGTACGCCTCCGCTGAATTCGCCCGGTGCGGGCCGGGCGGGGGAGGACCGCAGTGTCGGCCATCGCAACCATCGGGACGACGGCCCGCTACGCGCTCGGGGGCGTCCGCATCATCGCCGGCACGACAGGTCTGCTGGCCCCCGCGATGATCATCAGCCGCTTCGGCGACGGCAACCCCGCCGCCAACCCCGCCGCGATCTACGGGCTGCGGCTGTTCGGGATCCGGACGGTGTTCATCGGGCTCGACCTGATCCGGCTGCACGGCCGCGACCTCGACCGGGCGCTCCGGGCGGCGCCGATCATCCATGCCAGTGACACCGCGACGGTGCTGGCGCTCCAGCGCAACAAGCAACTGTCCCCGGAGCGCGCCCGCCCCCTCTTGCTGATCTCGGGACTGAACACGGTCCTGGCGGTAACCGCCTACCTGGCCGCGCGGAGGAGCCGGTAGTGACCGGCCCGGCCGGCGCCGAGACCTTCGACTACGTCGTCGTCGGCTCCGGCGCCGGGGGCGGTCCGGTCGCGGCGAACCTGGCCGAGGCCGGCCACCGGGTGCTGCTCCTCGAGGCCGGGCTCGACCCGGAGGACGACGACTACCGGGTGCCGGCTTTCCACGGCCGTGCGAGCGAGCACCCCGGGATGAGCTGGCCGTTCTACGTCCGCCACTTCGACGACAGCGCCCAGCAGGAGCGGGACGAGAAGTTCGTGCCCGAGCAGGACGGCGTCCTGTATCCGCGCTCGGGCACCCTCGGCGGCTGCACGGCCCACAACGCGATGATCACCGTGTACCCGCACGACGCCGACTGGGACGGCATCGCCGCGGCCACCGGCGACCCGAGCTGGCGGGCGACGGAGATGCGCCGGTGGTTCGAGCGGCTCGAGGCCTGCCAGTACAAGCGCCGTCCGCGGATGCTGCCGCGGCAGCCGTGGCTGGCCCGGCTGTTGGCGGCGCTGCCGTTCGTGAGCGACAAGTACGTCAACCGCAGCCGGCACGGCTTCGACGGCTGGCTGCACACGACCCTCGCCGACCCCGCGCTGGCCCTCGGCGACAAGCAGGTCATCTCGGTCATCAAGTCGGCCGCGGCGCGCAGTCTCGGGGACTTCCTGCGCCGCCCGCTGACCCCGTTCGAGGGGCTCAACAGCGCGGTCGACCCGAACGACTGGCGGGGCCGCACGCTGCCGGAGGGGCTCTGGCTGATCCCGCTCGCGGTGCGCAAAGGGCGGCGCAACGGCGCGCGGGAACGGATCCGGGACGTCGAACAGCGGCGGCCCGACCGGCTCGACGTGCGCACCGGCGCCCTGGTCACCCGCGTGCTCTTCGACGACCCCGCGACCCCGGACGGCGACCCGGTCGCCACCGGCGTCGAGTACTTCGCCCAGCCGCACGCCTACCGGGCCGACCCGGCAGCGGTGGCCGGAGGTCCGCCGGCACCGGTCCGGGTGCGGGCCCGCCGCGAGGTGATCCTCGCCGGGGGGGCGTTCAACACCCCGCAGTTGCTGAAGCTCTCCGGCATTGGGCCGCGGGCCGAGCTCGACCGGTTCGGCATCCCGTGCCGCCGCGACCTGCCGGGCGTCGGGGAGAACCTGCAGGACCGCTACGAGGTCGGCGTCGTCACCAAGATGCGCCGCAACTTCGCCCTGCTCGACGGCCTGACGTTCCGGCCTCCGGGCGAGGGGGAGGAGCCCGACCCCGGCTATCGCCAGTGGCAGGACGGCGAGGGGGTCTACACGACCAACGGCGCGCTGCTCGGGATCATCCGTCGCTCCCGGCCGGAGCTGACCAGCCCCGACCTGTTCATCTTCGGGCTGCCGGCCCGGTTCACCGGCTACTTCCCCGGCTACTCCGGCGGCCTCGCCCAGCAGTCCGACGTCTTCACCTGGGCGATCCTCAAGGCGCACACGGCCAACCGCGCCGGCAGCGTCCTGCTGCGGTCGGCCGATCCGCGCGACACCCCCGACATCCGCTTCCGTTACTTCGAGGAGGGCGACGACACCGCGGGGGAGGACCTCGACGCGGTGGTCACCGGCATCGAGGTGGCCCGCTCGATCATGGCCAGCCTCGAGGACGACGTGGCCGCCGAACTGGTGCCGGGGCCGGCCGCGGACAGCCGTGAGGAGCTGCGGTCCTTCGTGCGCGATCAGGCCTGGGGCCACCACGCCTCGTGTACCGCTGCGATGGGCCCGGCGACCGATCCGCGCGCCGTCGTCGGCAGCGACTTCCGGGTGCACGGCACCACGGGACTGCGCGTGGTCGACGCCTCGGTGTTCCCGCGCATCCCCGGCTTCTTCATCGTCACCGCGATCTACATGGCGGCCGAGAAGGCCAGCGCCGCGATCCTGGCCGACGCGGCGCAGGACGCGGCGGCTCCCGCGTCGGCGCCGTCATCGGTCTCCAGGCGACCCGATCTGCGGCACGTCCTCGCCCTGCTGCCCCATCCGCGCAAGCCCTCCCGCTCGACCGCCGTTCAGGAGACCCGATGAGCACCGAGACCTCAGGACCGACGAGCATCTCCGCGCCCGTGCCGCAGCCGCGCGTCGACTCCGACGGGCATCCCCTGAGCGCGCAGTCCGCAGCGTCGCCCCCGCCGGTCCCGGGAGCGGACTACCGGAGGACACCGTTCTGGCGGATCTACGACTGGATCGCGCAGGCGATCGACCACCGGCGCGGCTGGGACAAGCTGCCGCTGCCCGCGGGTCTCGCCGTCCTGATCGGCGTCCGGAACATCCTGCGGCAGAACAACCTGCACGACCCGTCGACGGTCGTGCCGATCGTC
Source organism: Blastococcus sp. (assembly GCA_025963345.1). Lineage (GTDB taxonomy): Bacteria > Actinomycetota > Actinomycetes > Mycobacteriales > Geodermatophilaceae > Blastococcus_B. The sequence continues at coordinate 5,691 of JAOPUS010000254.1, forward strand.
AACGCGCCGCCGGTGCCCGAGCGCACCGCCGAGCACCTGGTCGCCCGCAGCGTCGACGGCACCTACAACGACCTCGACCACCCGGACATGGGCCGGGCCGGCGCCCGGTTCGGACGGAACATCCCGCTCCACAAGGTACTGCCGGTGACCCGCGAGCAGCTGATGGAGCCCAACCCTCGCGAGATCAGCCGGCGGCTGCTCACCCGCGACCCGTTCCTGCCGGCCGAGAGCGTGAACACCTTGGCCGCGTCGTGGCTGCAATTCATGATCCACGACTGGTTCACCCACGGGGAGGGCGACACCTCCCGCCTGGTGGACATCCCGCTGCCGCACGGGGACACCTGGTGGGAGAACCCGATGCGGATCCCCAGGATCAAGACCGACCCCACCCGGCCGCCAGGGACGGACGGGCCGATCACCACCGTCAACGACGTGACGCACTGGTGGGACGGGTCATCGCTGTACGGCTCCTCGCTGGAGGAGCAGCGCCGGGTCCGCGCCGGCGAGGGCGGCCGGCTGCGCCTCACCGAGGACGGCCAGATCCCCATCCCCGACGACCCCGCGCTCGATCCCACCATGAAGCCCGGATGGTGGACCGGCATGGGCATGCTGCTCACGCTCTTCGCGCGCGAGCACAACGCGGTCTGTGAGCGGCTGGCGCAGGAGTACCCGCACTGGGACGACGAGGAGCTGTTCCAGCGGGCCCGGCTGGTGGTCTCGGCCCTGCTCGCCAAGATCCACACCGTCGAGTGGACGCCGGCGATCATCAGCCACCCGACCACCGTGTTCGCGC
>JAOPUS010000054.1 GCA_025963345.1 Blastococcus sp.
CGACCCGCTCCTGGGAGAGCGCCGAGCCGCACTGCGCGCAGAAGCGACTGCCCTCGGGGTTCTCGTGTCCACATCGAGTGCAGTGCACGTTGCGTCTCCTCCGGTGCGAGGGCCCGCCGCGGGCCTCGGAACGGGCCGCGGGCGGCCGGCGGACGACGGACCGGACAGTCCGTCGAGGGTCGGCTGCCGTGAGCTGAGCGGCGGGCCGTGGGTCATGGAACCAGCCGGTCGGCCCAAGGGTCAACCGGACGTACAGGCTGAGGAACGGCGGATTCCCCGGCAGCTCACCGGGGCGCCGAGCGCCTCAGCGGGATCATAGTGATCTGCCGCCATCGGAGACCGGCGGCGGCCCGGTCACGAGGCGTCGACCAGGGCCTGATAAGCGTCGGCGTCGAGCAGCGCACCGGTCGGGTCGCCGCCCTCGCCGATCACGCTGATCTCGACCAGCCAGCCCGCGCCGTAGGGATCGGCGTTGATGGTCTCCGGGGCGTCGTTGAGCGTCTCGTTCACGGCAGCCACCACACCGGCGACCGGGGCATAGACGTCCGACACCGACTTCGTGGACTCCACCTCGCCGATCGGGGTGCCCGGCCCCACCTCGTCGCCCACCGCGGGCAACTGGACGAAGACGATGTCGCCGAGCGCGTCCTGCGCGTGGTCGGTGATCCCGACCCGCACGACGGTGGCCGTGCCGTCGGTGCCCTGAACCAGCGCCCACTCGTGCTGGTCGGTGTAGCGGCGGTCGTCTGGCGTGGCCATGCGGCGATCGTCTCCATAGGTCGAGGGTGCGGCTGTGTACGGCCTCGGTGCAGGGGCCCGCCCCGAGCGGAGCGAGGGGTGGGGGGCACCGAGGTCCTTTCTCAGTTCCCGGTGTCCGGGGAAGCGTATTGAGGCGTGTCGAGGGGCCGCAACGCGTCCACCCCCACCTCGTCGGACTGGGTGATCGTGACCGACGCGCCCCGGCTGGTGAACCGCGGCACCACCCCACCCGGGATGTTCATGGCCGTCTCCATGTTCTGCGGGGAGCCGATGACGAGGAACTCGTAGGGCGCCGTGATCGGCCTGCCGTCGACCATCAGGCTCCCGGGGTTGCCGGTGACCGCCGTCGAGACCCCGACCCGCACGCCGTCGATCTGCATCGTCTCCGCCCCGGCGCCCCGGAGTTCCTGGATCGCATCGAGGATGTCGGCCACCCGCACCGCGTCGTCGGGATCGCGGACGGTCATGGTCAGCCCCCGCCCCTGGGCGGCGATGGTGCCGTTGAGGATCCCGATCGCCTCCGCGCGCTTGCGCGCCTCCTCGAGCGCCGTCGCCGACTGACTGTCCGAGCTCGTGAGCTGCTGCAGCGCGATGCGCTGGTCGCTGATCTGCACGCGGAGCCGCTCCTCGCGGGCGTTGAGGTCGTCGAGGATGCGGACGAGGTCCTCCTCGCGGGCGCCGGCGAGCTGCTGATCGTTCCCGACGTTGCGCACCTGGACGGCGAAGGCGAAGCCGAGCAGCAGCGTGAGGACGCCGATCAGGGCGGCGGCCAGCGGGTCCCTGCGTCGCCGCGCGGTGACCGTCACCCTCGGCCGCCCGGCATCTGCCGCCGGGCTCTCGGCCGGCGCCTCGGGCTCGGTCGTCCCCTCGGGCTCGGTCTGCTCCTCCCCCACCCGCTCGGCCTGGTCCTCGGCCTGCTCCTCAGCCTGCTCCTCGGGCTCGACCTCGGGCTCAGCCGGATCCCCCTCCGGGGACGCGGCCGGCTCCCCCGGCCGTCCTGGTCCGAACGGGTGCGGCGCCACATCGTCGTCCGGCTCCGGGGGCCCCGTAGATCCCTGCCGCTGGTCCCCCGTCATGCGCGGAACACGTGCCGGCGGATGGCTGCGGCGTTGCCGAAGATCCGGATGCCGAGGACGACGACGACCGCGGTGGACAGCTGCGCGCCGACCCCGAGCTGGTCACCCAGGAAGACGATGAGCGCGGCCACGACGACGTTGGACACGAAGGAGATGACGAACACCTTCGCGTCGAAGATCCCGTCCAGCCGCGCGCGGAACCCGCCGAAGACGGCGTCCAGCGCGGCGACGACGGCGATCGGCAGGTAGGGCTGCAGCCACAGCGGGACGGTCGGGTCGAAGAAGAGTCCGAGGAGGACACCGGCCGCGAGTCCGAGGATCGGGATCACGGGTCAGCCTCCCGGCGTGGGGTCGGTGGCGGGGGTGTCCCCCGCGGGGGCCTCCGGCACGGCGATGCGGAGCTCGGGGGTACTGGCGGCGGGCAGGGTGAGCTCGTCCTTCCGGGAGAAGTCGAAGCGCAGGCCGAAGGACTCGGAGATCACGGCGAGAGAACTCACCTCGGGACTGGCCAGGAACTTGCTGGCCAGCGTGTCCGGGTCGCCGATGGCACTGACCTCGTAGGGGTTGGTGACCGGCTTGAAGTCCACCAGCACGGCCTCGCCGGCGAAGCGGATCGCAGTGAGGGGGCCCAGCCGCTGGCCGTTGATGCTGACGGCTTCGGCGCCGGCGGCCCAGAGAGCGTTGACGACCAGCTGCAGGTCGCCGTCGCGGACCCGGCCGCGCGGGTCCTCAGCGGTCGTGCCGCCCACCGGGTCCTCGTCGGCCTTCGGGTCGGCGTTGGCAAGGGTGACCAGCAGACCGGGGCCGGTGACCCGGACGGCCGCGGACCCCTGCTCGGCACGCGTCAGCTCGTCCAGCGCCTCCTGGCCGACCGCGGTGGAGGCCAGCAGCTCGTCGCGGGTGCGGGTGACCTCGTCGCTGAGGTCCTCCAGCTGCACCTGCAGCTCGTCGCTGACGCCGGACTCCCGGTCGATGTCGCCGATCAGTGCTTCCCGGACCTGTGCGCGGCCGTCGGCGCCGGCGGCGGCCTGGTCGTAGGTGACCGACACGAGCACGCCGGCGATCGCCATCGTCAGCGCCACGAGCGCCCGGCCCCGCCAGCGCGGGCGTTCCGCCGAACTCCCGGCCGCGCGGGCGGCGGCGGCCTGCGCGTAGGCCGGGTCGAGGGTCTCGGCCAGGACGTCGTCCAGCAGCGACGCCCCGAGGGAACGCGGTGCGCCGCCACGCGGGGATGCGGTCACGGCGACGCCAGCGCCGTCCGCTCGGCCCGCACGATCCCGGCCACCTGGACGACGTAGAACAGCCCGGCCAGCAGGTAGAGCGCCGTCCCCCAGATCGTGAGCGCCCACGCAAAGGGCCCGGCGATCTCGGCGAGCCGGCCCTGCCCGTCGGCGATCAGCAGCACCGGGAAGGCGTACAGGAGCAGCAGCGTGGCGGCCTTGCCCAGGTAGTGCACCTGTAGCGGCGGGTAGCCGTAGCGGCGCAGGACGAGCAGCATCACGCCGAGCACGAGTTCGCGGCCCAGCAGAAGGGCGACCAGCCACACCGGCACGACCTCGCGCAGCGCGAGGGCCACGAGCGTGCAGATGATGTAGAGCCGGTCGGCCGCCGGGTCGAGCAGGGCGCCCAGGCGGCTCCCCTGGTTCAGCCACCGGGCGAGCTTGCCGTCGAGCCAGTCGGTGAAGCCCGACACCATGAGGATGACCAGCGCCCAGCCGTCCTCCTCGGGGCCGAGCAGCAGCCAGAGGAACACCGGGACGCCGAGCAGCCGCAGCACCGAGAGTGCGTTGGGCAGGGTCCACACCCGGTCGGGCAGGTCCTCGCGATCCAGGACCGCCGGAGCGCCGGCCCGGCGCCCCGGGGGGGCGGGAACAGCCGCCGACGGCCCGTTCGACGACGTCACGTTCCCTCCAGCTCGCTGCACACCGTGCCCGAGGCTAGTGTCCCTCGCGCCCGGGCCGCCGGGCGGCGCACCGGAAACCGGCGTCGGCGTGCCCGTATGAGCCGCGTGGAGGACCGCGAGGGGTCAGCGGCGCCCGCTCATGCCGGTACCGCCACCGACGCCGGGGCCGCCTCGTAGCCCAGCTGACGCCGGGAGAAGCTCCCGGTGCCATGGGTGACCGAGCGCAGGACCCCCGGATAGCTCAGCAGTTCGATCTCGGGCACCTCGGCGAGCACCGCCGTCTGGTCGCGGACCGGATCGGCCTCGCTGCCGGTGACCCGGGCCCGCCGTCCGGACAGATCGCTCATCACCGCCCCGACGTACTCGGCGGGGACGACGACCTGCACCTCGCACCACGGTTCGAGGATCTGGGTGCCGGCCGCCGCAGCCAGCTCACGCAGCGCCAGCGCACCGGCCGCCTGGAAGGCGGCGTCGGAGGAGTCGACCGAGTGGGACTTGCCGTCGACCAGCGTCACGTGGACGTCGACCAGCGGTCGGTCACCGCTGATCCCGCGCTGGGCCTGGGTCCGGATGCCCTTCTCCACGCTGCCGTGGAACTGGCTGGGCACCGTGCCGCCGACGATCCGCTGCTCGAAGACGACGCCCGACCCGGCCGCGCCGGGCTCGGCCTCCACCACGACGACGGCGTACTGCCCGTGGCCACCGGACTGCTTCACGTGCCGGCCGGTGACCCGCGCGGAGCCCGCGATCGTCTCGACCATGGGGACGCGGACGGGCACGGTGGTGACCGCGACCCCGTGCCGGGTGCGCAGCCGATCGAGCAGCACCTCGGCGTGCGCCTCCCCCACGCACCAGAGCAGCAGCTGCCCGGTGTCAGCGCGGCGTTCGAGCCGGACGGTCGGGTCCTCGGCGACGAGCCGGGCCAGCGCCGTGGCCAGGCGGTCCTCGTCGGCACGCGAGGCGGCCTCCACCGCGACCGGCAGCTGCGGGGTGGGGAGATCCCAGGGCGGGACGAGTCGCGGGTCCTCCGGGGAGGACAGGGTGTCGCCGGTCTCGGCGCTCACCAGTCGGGCCAGCGCGCAGATGTCACCGGCGGGGCACGACGCCACCGGGCGCAGCGCGGCGCCCAGCGGCGTGGAGATCGCGGCGACGCGCTCGTCGACGTCGTGGTCGGGATGCCCTCGGTCGGCCAGCCCATGGCCGGAGACGTGCACCGGGATGTCGGGGCGCAGCGTGCCCGAGAAGACCCGGACCAGGGACACCCGGCCGAGGTAGGGGTCGGTGGTCGTCTTGACGACCTCGGCGACGAGCGGGCCGTCGGGGTCACAGGTCAGCGGTGGGGCCGCGGAGCCGTCGGGGCGGGTCACCCTCGGGCAGCCGTGCTCCATCGGGCACGGAAAGGCGGAGACGAGCAGGTCGAGCAGCTCGGGCACCCCGACGCCGGTCAGCGGGGCTACGCACAGGACGGGGTGGAAGTGACCGCGGGCGACGGCGGTCTCCAGGTCGCTGACGAGATCGACCACGGCCAGTTCCTCGCCGGCGAGGTAGCGCTCCATGAGCGTCTCGTCCTCGCTCTCGCCGATGATCCCCTCGATCAGCTCGCCGCGGAGCCGGTCGGCGTCCAGAGCCGCCGCGTTGGTCTCGGGGTTCGGCTCGAGCAGCGAGACCAGCGACCGCACCGCGCCGTCCGGCCCGCGGTCCAGCAGGTGCAGCGGGTAGACCCCCTGCCCCAGCATCTGCTGGCACATCCGGACGGCGTCGTCGACGTCGGCGCGGGCGCGGTCCAGCTGGGTGATGACGACGGCGCGCGGCATGCCGACCGCGGCGCACTCCTCCCAGAGCTGCACGGTGGTGGCGTCGACCCCGTTGACCGCGGAGACGACGAAGAGGGCGGCGTCCGCCGCACGCAGGCCGGCCCGCAGCTCACCGACGAAGTCCGGCGAGCCGGGTGTGTCCAACAGCGTGATCCGGTGGCCGTCGTACTCGACGGTGGCCACGCCCAGCGAGACCGAACGCTGCTGGCGGATCTCGACCTCCTCGGTGTCGAGGGAGGTCGTCCCGTCCTCGACCCGGCCGGCCCTGGGCAGCGCGCCGGTGGTGACGAGCAGGGCCTCGGCCAGGGTGGTCTTCCCTGACCCGGCGTGGCCCACGAGGGCCACGTTGCGCACTTTCCCGGCGGGCCGCGGGGCCGGCGCCGTCGCGGTCTCCTTCGCCATGAGTTCGGCCCCTCAGCTGTGTGAGGGGCCGGGGCGGACGACGGCCGGGGTTCCGGCCGGGTAGAACAGCGCGGTGTGCCCGTCGGGCGCCCACCGCACCAGATACGGCGGACCGCCGCCGGGCTCGTGGCACTCCATCACCTCACCGGTGCGTTCCGGTTCTCCCTGGTGAGTCGAGTGAACGACGATCGTGTCTCCGACATGGGCTTCCACGGCGACCTCCCGGCTGCTCGTGTGGTGTGGGTCACAGCCTGCCCGTCGGGGCGACGCCGATCAAGGCCCTGCCGAGCGGTCGGCCCCCTCCTCGGACTTCCTCCCGCGCGCCCGTGCCGCCCCGTAGCGGCGGGACCGGTGGTCGAATCACGGCGCTCGTGGCGATGCGTGGTGGCCATGCAGCGTCCTGACCTGGTCAACCGGCTGGTGATGATCAGCGGTGGGTTCGACAAGTCCGGCGAGGCGGCGCCGGACGGTGCGGAGCACTTCCCGGTGGTGGTGGCGAAGATCGCCGAGATGGCGGAGAAGGAGCCGCACCTGGCCTCCGACGACGACCTGATGACACTGACGCACGCCGTCGACATGTTCGACGCGCTGCCGGACGCGATGTGGCGTCGATCCGACGGGCTGCCCGCCCCGACTGACGGCAGGCCTCAGAAGTCGTGCGCCTCGTCGTAGCTCATGTCCTGATCCAACTCGACCTGCCGGCCGGCTGGTGCAGGCCCGGAGCGCTCACCACGCCGCTCCCCCGGACCCTGGCCCCGGCCCCCGGTCTGCTCGTGCGCCAGGTCGTACTCGTAGTCCCCGGAAAGGTCTTCTGGTCGCTGCTGCACGAGCCCTCCCTGAGCGGGCGCCGGGCCGCTGTCGGCCCACCCCATGGTGCTCCCCGCGGCGGGCCCCCACAATGCTGGCCGGCCAGGTCACCGACCCCGGCCGTGCCCCCGCTCGTGGTCCCTCGTCGAGGCCGCGAGCTGCGGGCAGGTGTTGGCCACGTCGCCGGAGGCCGGTCGTGCCACCGTCCGGCTGGCGGGCGGGGTCTGGCCGGCCGTCACCCATGCGGTGAGGCGGAGGAACGCCTCGCGGTAGCAGGGCAGGATCGGCCGGATCTCTCCGGGGAAGACGTCATGACGGTCGTCGACGTGATTTCCGCCCTCGATCGTGTAGTAGCGGTGCAGCCTGCTCCGGCCCGCGTCCGCGATCATCTCGGTGTACACGTCCGAATCGGTCCGGATCGGCAGCAGCGCGTCCAGATCCCCGTGCAGGGTGATCATGGGCTTGCGGATGTTCCCGGTCAGGGACACGGAGGCGACCGCGTCCTTCACCGCCTGCGGGCGGGTGGCGTAGTCGTACTGGGCGTCGCAGGCGGTCGCCGTCCCCGCAGGTCCGCCGGTGCGGCAGAAGGGCGTACCCGCCTTGGTGGCGCCGTCGTAGTCGGGGTCGAACGCCTCGCGGTAGGACCGCTGGGTGAGGTCCCAGTAGACGGCGTAGTGGTCGGCCCACAGCCTCTCGGAACCGGGCTCGAAGCCGACGTCGTACATCCGCTGCCGGGCCGCCGGATCGACGGCGGCCTGGGGGTACTCCCGCAGCGCGGTCGGGAGATAGGTGAACAGGTTGGGCCCGTCGGGCGTCATCAGCGTCCCCTCCCAGTCCACGCCGCCGTCGAAGAGCTCCGGTCGGTTCTCCAGCTGCCACCGGGTGAGGTAGCCGCCGTTGGAGATGCCGGTCATCCACGTGCGGTCGGGACGGGAGCCGTACCGCTGCGCGACGACCTCCTTGGCGGCGACGGCCAGCTCGGAGACGCGGTCGTGCCACTCGCGCACCGCCTGGCCCGGCGCCGAGCGCGACCCGTTCTCGTAGAACGAGGTCCCGCTGTTGCCCTTGTCGGTCGACGCGTAGGCGAAGCCCTGGGACAGCATCCAGTCGCTGAGGATGTAGTCGGGGGCGTACTGCTTCCGCACACCCGGAGCGCCGGTGATCACCAACTGGCCGTTCCAGTTCTCGGGCAGCCGGATCACGAACTGGGAGTCGTGGTTCCAGCCGTATGTCGTGTTCGTCGTCGAGTCGTCCGGGAAGTAGCCGTCGATCTGGATCCCCGCACCGGCCGGCGGGTTCGTCGACTGCTTGGAGTGCAGGCCCGCCCAGTCGCCGATGTCGCTGCGGCCCTTGGCGGCCAGTGCGGTGGCGGAGAGGTCCGTCTGGCACTCCACGCGCTGGAACTCCGCCCCCGGCACCTGGATCGCCTCGGGGTTCGGGCAGGGCCCGGCCGGAGCAGCCGCGGCGGGGACCGTCAGCCACGACGCGACGAGCAGCGGGACGAGTGGCAGCAGCAGCCACCGGAAACGGGAGGACATGGCATTCCCCTCCTGGGAAGCGGTGACCATCGGCACTGAGCAACGAGCCGAACTCGATCGGGTAACGCTCGTCACCGGAGTCGCCACGCCTCTCACCTGCGTGGGAGGGAGCCCGCCTGCGGTCACGCGGCCATGGGGCGGGGCGCCTCTCCGGGCCCAGCCGACCGCTGCCCGACGTCGTCTCGAGACCTCCAGGCGACGTCGGGTGTCTGCACTTCCGCGCCGCTGATCGTTCCCCTCAGGCCCGGCGTCACGCCGACGACGTGCGCCGTGCCCGCGGGCGATGCTCCGCCGGACGTCCACGACCCCGGGGGCCCTCGATGCGCGCGGGGGGCTTGTCCTGCGGCCGGACGCGTGGAGGATGGTGAGCTGAGGACGGTCGCACGACGGGCCGCCCCCGCACCGACCCGCGGTCGATCTCGACCGGTCCGGACCTGGAGGGGGTGGGCCCCCGTGGCCCCCATTCCGACCACACGTCCCGTTTCTGCGCTGATGGAGCTCGACGACGCCGTCGAACAGGTCGTCCGCGCGGCCCTGCGCCCCAGCCCGTCCGGCCCGGTCGGGCTGGAGCTGGAAGGCCATCTGGTCGACCTGGACGCACCGGGCCGTCGGGTTCCCTGGGTGCGCATCCGCCCCCTGATCGACGCGCTGCCGCCGCTGCCGGGCCGCAGCCTGGTGAGTCTCGAGCCCGGGGGCCAGGTCGAGCTCTCCGGGCCACCGGCGCAGGGCGTGGCTGCCGCCGTCGCCGGGATCCGTGCCGACCGGCAGGTACTGGGCGCCGCGCTGGCCGCCGACCGCCTCGGTCTGGCCGACCTGGGCAGCGACCCGCTCCGCCGGCCGGTCCGGGTCAACCCCGCCGCGCGCTACTCGGCGATGGAAGAGCACTTCACCGCCGTGGGCTGCGCCGCTGCCGGCCTGGCGATGATGACGTCGACGGCGTCATTGCAGGTCAACCTCGACGCCGGCCCCCCGTCGGGGTGGGGCGCGCGGGTAGCGCTCGTCCACCAGCTCGGCCCCGTGCTTGTCGCGGTCTCCGCGTGTTCGCCGCTGCTCTCGGGACGGCGCACGGGATGGCGGTCGACCCGGCAGCAGGTCTGGGGCAATCTCGATCAGGCGCGATGCGGGCCGCTGCTCGGCGGCGACGACCCGGCCGGTGAGTGGGCGGACTACGCCCTCTCCGCACCGGTGATGCTGGTCCGCGACCCCGACACCGGCTCCACCGAGCCGGTGCGAACCCGCACGACGTTCGCCGACTGGGTGACCGGCGAGGTCCCGCTGGGCGAACGCGGACCGACCTCCTCCGACCTCGAGTACCACCTGACCACGTTGTTCCCGCCGGTGCGGCTGCGGGGCTTCCTGGAGATCCGCTACCTCGACGCCGCGCCGGAGCCCTGGTGGCCGGCCCTGGCGGCGGTGACCGCAACGCTGCTGGACGACCCCGCTGCTGCCGACCGCGCCGCCGAGGCCAGCGCGCCGGTGGCGGGCCAGTGGGACCGCGCCGCCCGGCTCGGGCTCGCCGACCGCGCAAT
>JAOPUS010000098.1 GCA_025963345.1 Blastococcus sp.
TGTTCTCCCGGTTCAAGACGCAGGCGGTCTCGGCCGAGGACGCGCTGCCCGGCCGCCCCGACCCGCTCCCGCACGTGCCCGAGGTGCACGCCGTCAACGGCAACCGCATCCAGCCGCCGTTCCCCGAGGGGATGCAGACCGCCGTCTTCGGCGCCGGCTGCTTCTGGGGTGTCGAGAAGGTGTTCTGGGAGACCCCGGGCATCTACTCCACCGCGGCGGGCTACGCCGGCGGCTACACGCCGAACCCGACGTACGAGGAGGTCTGCTCGGCGCGCACCGGGCACACCGAGGCTGTCCTGGTGGTCTACGACCCGGCGGTCATCTCCTACGAGCAGGTGCTCAAGGTGTTCTGGGAAGAGCACGACCCGACCCAGGGCATGCGCCAGGGCAACGACATCGGCACCCAGTACCGCTCGGCGATCTACTTCCAGACGCCGGAGCAGGAGGCGGCCGCGCTGGCCAGCCGCGACCAGTTCCAGGAGCGGCTGAAGGCCGCCGGCTACGGCGACATCACCACCGAGATCGCGCCGCTGGGGACGTTCTTCTACGCGGAGGACTACCACCAGCAGTACCTCTACAAGGTGCCGAACGGCTACTGCCCGGTGCACTCGACGGGCGTCTCCTGCCCCGTCGGCCTCCCCGGCGTCTGACCCGATGACCGCAGAGATGGCCATTTCTGCGGCCTCGTTCTTCGATCGGCTCCGTCGGGCTCCCGACGTCGAGGCGCCCGAGCTCGTCGCCGTCGACGCCACCGACCGGCTGCTGCTGGACACCGCAGCGGAGCTGATCGCGGCCTGCGGCCCGGGCGAGGTCGTCGTCGTCGACGACGGCTACGGCGCGCTGACCCTGGGCGCGGTCGCGCTGCACGGAGCTCAGGACGTCCGCGTCGCCCAGGACCTGCTGGTCGGCGAGCGGGCCCTGGCCCGCAACGCGGAACGGACCGGGTTCACCGGTACGTACCGGTCCGTCCCGCTGTCGGCCGAGCTCGCGTCCGGCGCCCGCGTCGTGCTGGTCCAGGCCCCCAAGGGTCTGGAGGCGCTGCGGGAGATCGCCGAGGTCGTTGCGGCCTCCGCGGCCCCCGACGTGACGGTGCTGGTCGGCGGCCGGGTCAAGCACATGACCCACGCGATGAACGAGGTCCTGCGGGACTCCTTCACCGACGTCTCGGCGAGCCTGGCCCGGCAGAAGTCGCGGGTGCTGGTCGCGCGCGGGCCGAAGCCGGCGCCGTCGTCCTTCCCGCGCAGCCAGGACCATCCCGATCTCGGCCTGACCGTCCGCGCGCACGGCGCCGCGTTCGCCGGCACGAAGATCGACATCGGCACCCGCACCCTGCTCGGCTGCCTCGACCGCATGACGCCGGCCGGCACGGCCCTCGACCTCGGCGCGGGCACCGGCGCGCTCGCCGTTGCCCTCGCGCGCAGCCACCCGGAGCTGACGGTGCTGGCCGTGGACCAGTCGGCCGCGGCGATCGCCTCGGCCACCGCCACCGCCGAGGCGAACGGTCTGGCCGAGCGGATCCGGGTGGTCCGGGACGACGCAGCGGAGTCGATCCCCGACGGCAGCGTCGACCTCGTCGTCTGCAATCCGCCGTTCCACGTCGGCGCGGCTGTCGTGACCACCGCCGCCGACCGGCTCTTCGCGGCGGCCGCCCGCGTGCTGCGACCGGGGGGCGAACTGTGGACGGTCTACAACAGCGCGCTGCGCTACAAGCCCACGCTCACTCGGATCGTCGGGCCGACCACGGTCGCCCAGCAGACCCCGAAGTTCACGGTCGCGGTCTCCACTCGCCGCTGACCTCAGGTGGACGACCCCGCTCCGACCAGCGGGAGGACAAGGTTTGAGAGTTTAAGGGTTTCCGCTGTAGTCACTCCAGCGAACGGCCGAAGTTCGGGGCAACGGTGGGATTCCGCCGGGTGGAACGGCCTCCTGGAGATCCCTGATGGCGCGCTCGCTCTGGTCCGACCGCCCGCTGGGTGTGAAGCTGGCCGCCCTCGTCGGCGCCGGCGCGCTGTCACTGGGGGCCTTCGCCGTCGTCACGGTGCAGGCCCTGCAGGGCACCGGGCACCGCACTGACGAGTTGCTGGCGACCACGCAGACCACCGCCAAGGCGCTCGAGGCGGACATGATGCACGACGCCGTCCGCGCCGACGTGCTCCAGGCGCTCATCAACAACACCGGCCCGCTGTACGAGTCCGCGGTCACCGACCTGGCTGCCCACTCGGCCAACTTCCGCGAGATCCTGGCGGGCGTCACCTCCGATCACCTCAGTGCCGAGGTCGATGCCACGGTCGAGTCGGTGACTCCCCTCGTCGAGCAGTACCTGACCTCCGCCGGGCAGATCGCCGCCCTCGCCGGTCAGGACACCCTGCGGGCCCAGGCCGCCTACCCGCAGTTCCTCGCGGTCTTCTCCGCACTCGAGGAGCAGCTGCCCGCGGTCGGTGACGCGGTGGGTGCCGAGGCCACCGCCGCCGCGCAGGCCAGCGCCGACCAGCGCAGCACCGCCATCACCGAGGCGATCCTCATCGCGACCGCCGGCGTCCTGGTGCTGGGCCTGCTCGGCTGGATCGTCACCCGCTCCGTGGTCGGTCCGCTCCGCAAGGTGGGTGCGGTCCTGGCCGCGATGGCCGAGGGCGACCTGCGCACCACGTCGGGCGTCGAGAGCAAGGACGAGGTCGGGGTGATGGCGGCCGCCCTGGAGGTCTCCATGGCCAACGTGCGGTCGGTCATGACCGCGATCGGCGACAGCTCCACGACGCTGGCGTCGGCGACCGAGCAGCTCTCCGCCAGCGCACAGGACATGGCGCGCCTGGCCGACGAGTCCTCTGTGCAGAGCGGGATCGTCGCCAGCGCGGCCGTCCAGGTCTCGACGAACGTCCAGACCGTGTCGGCCGGGTCGGAGCAGATGGGCGCCTCGATCCGCGAGATCGCGCAGAACGCCTCCGAGGTGTCCCGCGTCGCCGCGCAGGCCGTCCACGCGGCAGACAGCACCACCGCGACCGTCGCCAAGCTCGGCGAGTCCTCGCTCGAGATCGCCAGTGTGGTCAAGGTGATCACGAGCATCGCCGAGCAGACCAACCTGCTGGCCCTGAACGCCACCATCGAGGCCGCCCGTGCCGGTGAGGCCGGCAAGGGCTTCGCCGTCGTGGCCAACGAGGTCAAGGAGCTGGCGCAGGAGACGGCGAAGGCCACCCAGGACATCACCGCTCGGGTGCAGGCCATCCAGGCCGACACCGAGGGCGCCGTTCAGGCGATCAGCGAGATCTCCTCGATCATCGGGCTGATCAACGACTCCCAGAGCACCATCGCCGCGGCCGTCGAGGAGCAGACCGCGACGACGACGGAGATGAACCGCAACGTCGCCGAGGCGGCGCTGTCGGCCAGTCAGATCGCGGAGAACATCGACGCGGTCGCGACGGCCACCACTTCCACGACCAGCGCGATGAACGACGCGCAGGCCGCCATCGACGAGGTCGCCCGCATGGCGACCTCGCTCCACAGCTCGGTCGCGAGATTCCGGTACTGACGCGCTATCGGAGCGACCTGAGGGACGGCGGCGGTGGGGGGCTTCCCACCGCCGCCGCTTTCATCTTTTCCAGGCCCGCGCCGGCGACAGAGTGCGCGGATGTGCACCTCGGGGCCCCGTGGGTTCACGTCTGCGCACACTGTCGCGGCGATCGGTCAGAGCTCGAGCGCGTAGGCCACCTGCGCTGGCCGATCACTCCGGCGGACGACCGGCGGAAGCGTCGACCACGGGAAGTTGATCCAGCGGTCGGTCCTCCGCCACACGTAGTCGCACGCGACGACCGACTGCGGCTTCTCGTAGATGACCGCCGTGCGCACCTCGGCGACATAACCCGAGCAGAAGTCGCGGACCAGCTCCAGGGTCTTGCCGGTGTCGGCGACGTCGTCGGCGACCAGTACGTGCGCGCCGGTGAGGTCGACCCGGTCCAGCGTGGGTGGCAGGACGACCGGCAGGTCCAGCCGCTCGTCGACGCCGGTGTAGAACTCCACGTTCATCACGAAGAGGTTCTTCACGTCCAGCGCGTAGCCGAGCGACCCGGCGAGGAACAGCCCGCCGCGGGCGATGGACAGGATCAGGTCGGGCTCGTAACCGTCGTCCACCACCTGCTGGGCGAGCTCCCGGCTCGCGGTGCCGAACAGCTCGTAGGTCAGCGTCTCGCGCTCGTCGGTCACGCGCCGATGGTGGCAGGGCCGGGGCTGGGCAGGAGGCCCGGGGGCGGGCAGGCTGACACCCATGGCGAACCCGAGGACCGTCCGCATCGTCCGGCGAGGACTGCCGTGGCTGCTCGGCTGGTTCGCCTTCCAGGCGCTGCTGGCCTTCGGTGGACGGCTGGTGGCGAGGTGGAAGAACGATGGTGACGAGAGCTCGACGAGCATCCGGCGGGTGTTCACCCACAACGGGCTCGAGCTCCGCCCGACGAACCCCGCGCTGTCCCGGGTGCGCCTCGACGTGGCCATGGCCGGTGCCGAGATCGACCTGACGGCGATCCCGCAGCCGGAGACAGGGGTCGATCTCACCGTCCACGCCATGATGGCCGCGGTGGCCGTGCGCGTGCCTGCGGACTGGCGGGTCTGGTGGCAGTTCCGCGGGGTCGGCGGCATCGGTACCGACGGCGCGGTCCAGCGCACCGAGGACGAACACGCGGCGGACCTGCGCGTGCATGCCGCGGTGGTGTTCGGCGGCATCGGGATCGAGGGGCCGCGCGGCTGACCGGTCAGCAGAAGCCGGGGGTGCCGTGCCAGGCGATCTCGGCCGTCGCCACGTCGTTGCGCAGGACGGTGCCCTCGATGAGGCCGTAGGGCCGGTCGTCGGCGTGGTAGACGACGTCCGGGTTGTCCAGGCCGAAGGCCGAGAGGTCCTGCAGGAAGTGGTGCTTGTTCGGCATCGACATCCTGATCTCGGCGATGTCGGGGAACTGCTCCAGTACGGCCTCGCCCATCGCGTAGAGCGACTGCTGCAGGGCGAGGGAGTGGGTCGAGGCGAAGGTCTCCAGCAGCGTCGTCCGCACGCCGGCGAAGGTGGCGTCCCAGTCCGGCTCCGCGCCCAGGTAGTAGCGCCAGCGGGCGGTGACGGCGGTCGCCAGGATGCGGTCGCGGGTCTCGGCCAGCGTGGTGTACCGGTCGCGCGGGAAGCCCCAGAACTCCGAGCCGGTGGTCTTGAGGACGACGAGGTCGGTGAGGCCGGCGAGGATGTGTGCGTCGTCCCCGTCCACCGTCACCACGGCCGTCCGCACCTCGCCGCCGTCCTTCCGGAACGCGTGGTCGTGCGGCTGCCCGCCGACCGTGATCCGGTCCCAGCCGTAGGACTCCACCGCCACCCGGGCGCCGGTGATCCAGTCGTAGGAGCCGGCGAAGTGCCGGGCCAGCCGCCGGCCGAACTCCTCGGGGGTGCCGATCCCGTCCCGGGCGAAGGCGAAGACCGTGTTCTTCTGGGTGTCCGTCGTCAGCACGTGGCTGTTGTCGCCGACCGTGTGCGCGGAGGCGAAGTCCCCGCGCAGGCTCGAGCTGACATTGAGGTCGACCAGGGTGTGCCGCGGGGAGCTCCGGTCGACCGCGACGACGCGGACCTCCGCCTTCCCGTACTGATGGGGCCCGAGCACGATTGCCATGGTCAGCAGCCTTCCCGGCCGGCATTGCGGTGATGTTTCACTGCGGATGGTGCACGTGTGGCCCCCTCCCGGTGCGTCCCGAGCGTGCGAGGGGAGCCAGGGGGTCCTTTCTCAGCTGCCGCGGTAGGTGGAGTACGCGAACGGGCTCAGCAGGAGCGGCACGTGGTGGTGCTCGGCGGGCTCCTGGACGGCGAAGGTCAGCACGACCTCGGGGTAGAACGATTCGCGCGCCTGCTCGGCGAACCACGGGCCGGTCGCGAACACCAGCCGGTGGGTGCCCACGCCGGTCGCGCTGTCGGTCAGCCGGCAGCGGCCGTCGCGGTCGGTGACGCCCTCGGCGAGCAGGTCCGCTCCGGCGAACAGCCGGACGGCGATCCCCGCCGCGGGCCGCCCGGTCACGGCGTCGAGCACGTGGGTAGAGATGCTCACGACACCAGCCCCCGCACCCGCAGCGCCGTGATCTGGGCCAACTGGTCGGTCGCCTCGGCCTGCTCGGCGTCGGCGTCGTTGTCCAGCCGTCTCCGGAGCTCGGAAAGCATCTCCTCCGGTGAACGGCCGGCCGCGCGGATCAGGAAGACGTGACCGAAGCGCTCCTCGTAGGCGCGGTTGCCGTCGACCAGGGCCGCCCGCGTATCGGCGGCGGCGTCGGTCATCGAGCTCTGCTCCCGGCGTGAGGCCTCGGCCTCGACGGAGGAGCCCTCCGGGCGGTCACCGATGCGCGGGTGGGCCGCCAGGGCGACCGAGACCTCGTCCCACGCCAGCGAACGGGCCACCTTCTCGGCGCGCGCGACCACGGTCTCCGCGTCCTGGTACGGCCGGCCGGCCACCAGCTCCGCGACGAATCGGGGGGCGGCGTTGCAGGCACGCAGCGCCTCGGCGGCCTGGTCGGCCGGCTCGTTGTTGAAGTCGTCGAGGCGGGCCACGGTGAGAGGATGCCAGCCCAGTCGCAGATCGGGAGGGCGTCGCCGTGGCAGATGTGCGTGTGGAGGGCCCCGCCGTCGAGCGGGGCGAGGAGATCCTGACCCCCGAGGCGCTGGCGTTCGTCGCCGATCTGCAGAGCCGGTTCGGGGCGCACCGCGACGCGCTGCTGGCCGCCCGCGCGGCCCGCCGCGCCGAGATCGCCGCCGCCCGCACGATCGACTTCCGGCCCGAGACCGCGGCCGTCCGCGAGCGTGCGTGGCAGGTGCCCCCGCCCCCGCCAGGGCTGGTCGACCGGCGCGTGGAGATCACCGGTCCGACCGAGCCGAAGATGGCGATCAATGCGCTCAACTGCGGTGCCGACGTCTGGCTGGCCGACCTCGAGGACGCCAACACCCCGCACTGGCGCAACGTCGTCGGCGGCCAGGTGGTCCTGCACGACGCCGTCCGCCGGACGCTGTCCTTCACCAGCCCGGAGGGCCGGGAGTACCGGCTCCGGGAGGACGGCGCGCTGCCGACGATCGTGCCGCGCCCGCGTGGCCTGCACCTGCCCGAGCGGCACCTGCTGGTCGACGGGAAGCCCACGGTCGGCGCGCTGGTGGACGCGGGCCTCTACCTGTTCCACAACGCGCGCGAGCAGCTCGAGCGCGGCAGCGGCCCGTACTTCTACCTGCCCAAGATGGAGGGCCATCTCGAGGCGCGGCTGTGGGCGCTGGTGTTCGACCACGCGGAGCAGGTCCTCGACCTCCCGGCCGGGTCGATCCGCGCCACGATGCTGATCGAGACCATCCCGGCGGCGTTCGAGATGGAGGAGATGCTGCACGAGCTGGGCACGCACGCCGCCGCGCTCAACGCCGGCCGCTGGGACTACCTGTTCAGCGTCATCAAGGTCTTCCGGGACGCCGGACCGGACTTCGTGCTGCCCGACCGGGGCGCGGTGACGATGACCGCGCCGATGATGCGCGCCTACACCGAGCAGCTGGTCAGCGTCTGCCACCGCCGGGGCGCGATGGCGATCGGCGGGATGGCCGCCGCCATCCCCAGCCGCCGCGACCCCGAGGCCAACGAGCGCGCACTGACGAAGGTCCGCGAGGACAAGACCCGCGAGGCCGGTGACGGCTTCGACGGCTCCTGGGTCGCCCATCCCGACCTGGTGCCGCTCTGCCGAGAGGTCTTCGACGACGTGCTCGGCGACCGGCCCAACCAGCTGGACCGCCGACGCGACGACGTGCACGTGACCCCAGAGCAGCTGCTGGACGTCGCCGGCGTCCCGGGCGACCGGACGATGGCCGGGCTCCGGGGCAACGTCGAGGTCGCGCTGCGCTACCTGGCCGCGTGGCTGGCCGGCAACGGCGCGGTCGGCATCCATGGGCTCATGGAGGACGCGGCGACCGCGGAGATCAGCCGCTCACAGGTCTGGCAGTGGGTGCACGCCGGCGTCGAGCTGGACACGGGCGAGACGGTGACCGGGGAGCTGGTCCGCCGGGTCGTGGCCGAGGAGGTCGCGGGGATCGGGAAGCTGGAGAACCTGGACGACGCCCGGCTGCTGTTCGAGCAGGTGGCCCTGGCCGACGAGTTCCCCGACTTCCTGACGTTGCCCGCCTACGAGCTCATCGACTGATCGTGAGAACGACGGGCGAGCGAGCATCGCAGGGAGATGCGCGGAGCCGACCGAAGAGCGGGCTCGGGCACGAGATCTACGCCGAACTCGACCGCCGGCTCGATCCGGTCGACGCCGCCCGGGTGGCCGCCTATCCGGGGGAGCGGCCCGGGCGGCAGCCGGTGCACACCTGCTACGTGCCCGCCGACGCCGTCGTCCCCGGTGTCGCGCAGGCGTGGGGGACGGCGGCGCTCGCCGCCCTCGACGAGCACGGCCTGCCCGACCTCGGCCTCGAGCCGGAGCTGGTCGAGCAGGTGCTGCGCCGCGTGCGGAGGAAGCTGGCCACCGAGCCCGTGGAGGACCTGCGGATCGACGCCGAGGACGGCTACCGCGGGTCCGCGGACGCCGAGGATGACGACGTCGTGCGTGCCGCGGCGATCGTGGCCGCCGACCGCGCGGCCGGCATCCTCCCGCCGTCGGTGGGGATCCGGGCCAAGTCCCTCGAGGGCCCCACCCGGCGCCGCGGCGTCCGGACGCTCGATCTCTTTCTCGGGACTTTCGGCGCCGAAAGTCCGGGCCGGGCCGTTGTCACGCTGCCGAAGGTGACCGACGTCGAGCAGGTGCGTGCCTTCCTGCCGGTGCTCGACGCCCTCGAGGCAGCCCACGGCGTCACGGTGGACCTGGAGCTGCAGATCGAGACGCCGCAGGCGGTCGTCGGACCGGATGGGACCGTCACGCTCGCGCGGATGGTGCACGCGGCCGGCAGCCGGTTGACCGGGCTGCACTACGGCACCTACGACTACAGCGCGTCCCTCGGCATCGCCGCGGCCCATCAGGCCTCCGACCACCCGGCCGCCGATCTCGCCAAGCAGCTCATGCAGGTCGCGGTGGCCGGCAGCGGCGCTCGGGCCGTCGACGGCTCGACGAACGTGCTGCCGGTCGGCTCCCGGCACGCCGTGCACGCGGCCTGGCAGCTGCATGCACGGCTGGTGTGCCGGGCCCTGGAACGCGGCTTCTACCAGGGCTGGGACCTGCATCCGGCCCAGCTCGTCACCCGGTACGCGGCGACCTACGCCTTCTTCCGCGCCGCCCTCCCGGCGGCCGCTACCCGGGTGGCCGCCTACCTGGACCGGACCGACGCCGGTGTCCTCGACGAGCCGGCGACCGCCCGTGCGCTGGCCGGCGTGCTGCTGCGCGGGCTGGACTGCGGAGCGGTGGACGACGCAGAAGTTCGTTCGGCGGGGGGTCCGGAGCGCGCCGTCCTGGATAGGCTGGCGGGCCGGCGGCCAGGGGGATCCTGAGTGGTCGCCGATCGTCGCCCGGCCCGCTGCTGATCACCGGCGTGCCCAGCACGAGAGGGACCTGATGACCGCGCTCCCCGTTGCCGCCTGCGCCACCGAGGCGGAGCTCGAGTTCGACCGCCAGATCGATGCGCTCGTCATGACCGGCCTGCCCGAAGCGCTCGAACTCGCCGAGCAGTGCTTCCGTGCCTCGGTGGAGCCACTGCGGGACCTGCTGCCACCCCCGGAACCCGACGGCACCGCCATCCCCTTCGTGGTGGTCGTGCCCCACCTGCCGGTGGTCCCGGTGCTGGAGGCGGTGCACACGGTCGGCGGGTCGGGTTTCACCACGATGGCCGACGACGACCTGGCGCGCTTCCGGCCGATCCCGGAGCTGCAGGTGCCGGCCGGCCCCTACCTGCTCCTGGACGTCGACCCGGGCGCAGACACCCTGAACCTGCCGCCCGCCGAGGTCCTCCCGCGGATGACCGCCGCGGGCCGCTCGCCGCTCACGATCGCCGAGGGGCTGGCCGTGCTCGTCTCCGACCCCGGCGTGCTGCGTGGGCGGAACTGCTTCTCGCTGCTGGGCTCCCGCGCCGGTGACAAGCGCGTTCCTGCGCTGTGGGTCAGCGCGCGACGGCCACGGCTCGGCTGGTGCTACCAGGGCGCCCCGCACACCTGGCTCGGCTCGGCGTCCTGTGCGGGGCGGCTCGGCGAGCGGTCGCTGCGCTGACACGCCGGTCCGCCCCGGTGTCGAGTTCCTGACTTGCATGTCTCAGACTGAGCGTCCAATCGGCTGGAACACACCGGCCGGGGACAGGTCGAGGTGCTGGTGGACGGAGCAGCGACGGACTGTTCGACGCCCGGCTCGCGCCGCACGTCCCGAGCAGCCGGTGACCCGGCCGTGGTGAACCACGGCCACGGGGCCGCGATCGTGAGCACGCAGGACGAGATGCTCGCCGCCGCACTGCCCTTCCTCGACGCAGGCCTTCGCGCCGGCGACCTCGTCGCGCTCACCTGCCCGCCGGAGACGGTCGCCCTTCTCTCGAAGGAACTCGGGGAGAAGGCCCGGGCCGTCGAGTCCGAGCCGCGGATCAGCCTGCTGGGTGCCCGCGCCCCCGACGCCCTCACGATGTGCCGCCGGTACCTGGAGCGGGCGATGGCCGGCGGCTCGGGCCGGTTGCGCATCGTCGCCGAGGTCGACTTCGGCGACGAACCCGCCGACTGGCGCGAGGGCCAGCGGTTCGAGTCGGTCTACAACCGGCTCCTGGGCGACGCCCCGGTGTCCGCGATCTGTCTCTACGACCGGCGCCGGCTTCCCGAGGCGGTGGTGGACAGCGCCACGGCGACCCATCCGCAGCTGGTCCGGGCCACCACGTGGTCGGCGAGCCCCGGTTTCCAGGACCCGGGCGTCTACGTGCCCTCCCTGCCGCTGCCCCGGGCCCCGATCGAGGACGGCGACCCGGTCTTCTCCGTGGAGAACGCGCCCACGCTGGCCGGTCTCCGGCACCAGCTCGGTGCCGTGCTCGCCACCCTGGTCACCGACCGCGACCAGCAGGAGGACCTCCACCTGGGCGCCAGCGAGATCGCGGCGAACGCCTTCCGGCACGGCGTCCGGCCGGTCTCGGCCCAGGTCTGGGCCGACGGCGACCGCGTCATCTGCGTCATCAGCGACCGGGGCACCTCCTACAGCGACCCGTTCAGCGGCTTCACGCCCGCGCACGGCCTCGATCTCTCCCTCGGCGGGATGGGCCTGTGGCTGGCCCGCAAGCTCTGGGATCACGTCGACGTGTTGCCCACCGACGAGGGCCTCTCCGTCCGGCTGAGCGCGCGCCTGCGCTGACCGGTCCGGCCGACCCCTTGACGGGGAGATCTCTCACTGCTGAGGTACCCGGGTGATCGTGGTGACGGCAGCGGGTGGCCAGACCGGTGCGGCCGTCGTCCGGGCGCTGTGGTCGCGGGGTGAACGCGTCCGGGCCCTCGTCGGCAGTTCGCAGCCACGGCCGGAGCTGACGGCGCTCAGCGCCGACGTCGTCGCCACCGACCTCACCGATCCCGCGGCCGTCGAGCCGTTGCTCGTCGGAGCCGACGCCCTGTACCTGATCTGGCCCAATTTCGACCCGGAGGAGACGGCCGGGGCCGTCGCCCTGCTCGCCGCGGCTCGGCGGGCCGGCGTCGGGCGGGTCGTCTACCACTCGGTGCTCCGCCCGCAGGCCCGGTCGATGCCGCATCACGCGGCCAAGGACCGGGTGGAGGAGGCACTGGACGCCGGCGGGCTGACCTGGCGGGTGCTGCAGCCGTGCGCCTACGCGGACAACCTCGACGGGCAGCTGGCCGACGTCGCCACGACGGGGACCTTCCGCAGCCCGTGGGGGCTGGAGCAGGCGCAGTCGCTGGTCGACCTGCGTGACGTCGCCGAGGCCGCCGCGGTCCTGCTCACCGAGGACGGGCTGGACGGCGGGACCTTCGAGGCCGTCGGGCCGGAACCGCTGACCGCGCCACGGATCGCGGAGCTGCTGGGCGAGCGGCTCGGCCGGGAGGTGTGCGCGGTGGACGCCGTCCCGGACGGACCGGTTCCGGACGGATACGCCGCGCGCTGCAGCCGGCTGATGTTCGACCACTACCGGGCACACGGGTTCACCGGGAGCCCCCGGGTGATGGAGGCGCTGCTGGGCCGCCCGGCACGGACCTACGCCGAGCACCTGCGCGATCAGGAACTCCCCGGTGCGACGGGCGAACTACGGTGAGCGACGTGGAGGACGCGGTCGACCAGATCCTCGCGCAGTGGGGCCGGGAGCGTCCCGATCTGGACTGCTCGCCGATGGGCATCATCGGGCGGATCACCCAGCTCCAGCGCGAGGTCTTCCTCGCCCAGCGGGCCACCTTCTCCCGGTACGGGCTCGACGCGCCGTCCTTCGACGTCCTCGCGGCGCTGCGGCGGGCCGGCAAGCCCTACCAGCTCACCCCGACCGCACTGATGCGGACGGCGCTGGTGACCTCCGGCGCGATCACCCAGCGCCTGGACCGGCTGGAGGAGAAGGGCCTGATCACCCGTGAGCGGAGCGAGGCCGACGGCCGGGCGGTCGTGGTGACCCTGACCGACGCCGGCCGGGAAGCGCTGGATGCCGCGCTCCCGGACCACCTGGAGACCGAGCGGCGACTGCTCGACGGGCTCTCCACCGGCGAGCGGGAACAGCTCGCTCATCTCCTCCGGCGGCTCCTGGTCGCGCTCGGTCGCGTGCCGCAGGAGTCCTGAGCCGGGCCGGACCGGGTGCTCCGACCACGTCAGCGGTGGATCTTAATCCCACTAACCCGGTGGGGATGATGTGGGTTACTCTCTCGCCATGCCGCCGCTCCCCCTCCTCGTGGCCTGCCGCCACCTGGACCATGGGTGGTTGAGCAGCGCTCTCTGTCCGTCGGCCTGACCGCCGCCCCCTTCATCCCGGGCGCGCGGCCTCGCCGACGCATGCCCTGAGCCCGTCGCCGCGCCCGTGTGCCCTCGCCTCGACGAGGAACAATGCCGACCAACCGCACGTCGCTCCGCCGCACGCTGGCCCTGCTCACCCTCGTTCCCGTCGCCGTAGCCCTGGCCGCCTGCGGCGGCACGAACAACGCCGGCTCCGCCGATTCCGCCGGGTCGGGAACCGCCGACGAGCTCCGCCTGGGCTACTTCGCCAACGTCACCCACGCCGCCGCCCTGATCGGGGTCGACGAGGGTCTCTTCGCCGACGAACTCGGCGACACGAAGCTGACCACCCAGGTCTTCAACGCAGGCCCCGACGAGGTCGAGGCCCTGTTCGCGGGCGCCCTCGACGCCGCCTACATCGGGCCCAGCCCCACGATCAACGCCTACGGGCAGAGCAACGGCGACGCCATCCGCATCATCGCCGGCGCGGCGTCGGGAGGCGCGCAGCTGGTCGTCCGGGACGGGATCACCTCCTCCGCCGACCTCAAGGGCACCACGCTCGCGAGCCCGCAGCTGGGCAACACGCAGGACGTCGCCCTGCGGACGTGGCTCACCGACGAGGGCCTGAAGAACAGCGTCGAGGGCGGCGGTGACGTGACGATCGCGCCGACGGCCAACAGCGACGTCCTCAACCTCTTCCAGACCGGCGAGCTGGACGGTGCCTGGGTGCCGGAGCCCTATGCCTCCCGGCTGGTGCTCGAGGGCGGCGGCCACGTCCTCGTCAACGAAAAGGACCTGTGGCCCGACGGCGAGTTCGTCACCACCCACCTGATCGTCCGCACCGAGTTCCTCCAGCAGTACCCGGACACCGTCGCGGCCCTGCTGCGCGGTCACGTGGCCGCGGTGGAACTGGCCACCGGTGACGCCACCGCCGCGAAGACCGCGGTGAACGCGGGTCTGGAGGCGGCCGGTGGCAAGGCACTCGGCGGGGAGGTGCTCGACCGCGCCTGGAGCGAGCTCACGGTCACCTACGACCCGATCGCCTCGGCGCTCAAGCAGTCGGCGGAGAACGGCGTCGCCGCCGGCACGAGCGAGAAGACGGACCTCAACGGCATCTACGACCTCCGACCGCTCAACGCCATCCTCGGCGACCAAGGCCTCTCCACGGTCTCGGCCGGCGGCCTCGGCGACGAGTGACCTGCGACCAAGCCCGACTCTGGAGTTCGACATGAGCACGAGATCAGCGACGGTGGAAGCACCGGCCCAGCCGAGGGAGCTGGTGCAGGTCCCGGCGGCGGTGCGCGTGGAGGGCGTGTCCCAGGTCTTCGAGCGCGGCCGTCCCCCCGTGCTGGAAGGGCTGGACCTCACCGTCGCCGCGGGGGAGTTCGTGTGCCTGGTCGGAGCCTCCGGCTGCGGCAAGTCGACGCTGCTCAACCTGATCGCCGGCCTGGCCGAGCCCACCTCGGGACGGATCTCGGTCTCCGCCGAGCGACCGGCGCTGATGTTCCAGGAGCCGGCCCTGCTGCCCTGGCTGACTGCCTCGGGCAACGTCGAGCTCGCCCTGCGGGCCCGCGGCGTCGGCCGCGCGGAGCGGCGGGCCGAGGCCGAGCGGCTGCTCCGGGTGGTGAACCTCGAGGGGCACGGCGCCAAGCGGGTGCACGAGCTCTCCGGCGGCATGCGCCAGCGCGTGGCGCTGGCCCGGGCCCTGGCCCAGGACAGCTCGGTCCTGCTGATGGACGAGCCGTTCGCCGCCCTCGACGCGATCACCCGCGACGTGCTGCACCAGGAGCTGACCCGCGTGTGGACCGAGCAGGGGCTGTCGGTGGTGTTCGTGACGCACAACGTCCGCGAGGCGGCCCGGCTCGGCCAGCGCGTGGTGCTGCTCGGCTCACGGCCCGGCCGGGTCGTGCGCGAGTGGCAGGTCGACATCCCACACCCGCGCACCATCGAGTCGCTCGGCGTGGGCGCGCTGGCCACCGAGATCACGCGGGAACTGCACCGGGAGATCAGCCGCCATGGTCAGTGAGGACAGCCGCGGGCGGCCCGGGCTGGCGCTGGTCGACCGGGGCGACGTGGAGAACCGAGCCGTCGAAGCGGGGCTCGACGCCCTCGACGCGGGGCCCGACCTTCCGGCGGGGCCGGGTCCCGGCCGGCGGTTCGTCCGGTCGGTTCTTCCGCCGCTGGTCTTCCTCGCCCTCCTCGTCGGGGTATGGGAGCTGGCCTACCTCGCGGAACTGAAGCCCTCCTACGTCCTTCCGGGGCCGGCGGACGTGGCCCGGAAGTTCTGGGAGACCGTGCAGGACGGCAAGGCAGCCGAAGCGATCTGGACGAGTCTGAGCCGCGGCGCGGTGGGCTTCGGCATGTCCCTGGTGATCGGCAGCCTGCTCGGGCTCGCGATGTGGTGGAGCCGGTGGCTGCGGGCGGCCATCGGACCGATCGTCAGCGGCCTGCAGAGCCTGCCCTCGGTCGCCTGGGTTCCTGCGGCGATCATCTGGTTCCAGCTCTCCAACGCCGCCATCTACACCGTCGTCCTTCTCGGCGCGGTGCCGTCGATCGCCAACGGGCTGCTCGGCGGCCTGAAGCAGGTGCCGCCGCTGTTCGACCGGGTCGGCCGCGTGCTCGGCCTCTCGGCGCTGGGTCGCGTCCGGTTCGTCCTCCTGCCGGCAGCCCTCCCGGGATACCTCGGTGGGCTCCGTCAGGGCTGGGCCTTCGCCTGGCGGTCACTGATGGCCGCCGAGCTGATCACGTACTCCCCCACCCTGGGGCAGGGCCTCGGCCAGCTGCTCAACATCGGCCGGGAGCTGTCCCAGATGTCGTTGGTGATCACGTCGATCACCCTGATCCTCGCGGTCGGGGTGGCGATCGAGCTGCTGGTGTTCGCCCCCCTGGAGCGGCGGGTGCTCAACCGCCGCGGCCTCACGATGCGCTGAGCCTCAGCCGATCGACGGGAGGTCGCCGGGCTCCAGGTCGGGGCGCACCCGCACGAAACGCAGTGGGTGTCGGAAGACTCCGGCCTGCAACGCCGCGTCGGCGCTGACCTCGACGACCACGCTCGGGTCCACCCGGGTGAGCGGCACCGACAGCGTGCCGCCGCCGAACCGGCCGGTGCCGATCCGGTCGGGCCAGGGGTGGCCGTCGTCCGCGGGGCGCAGCGCGGCGCCGAGTTCGGCGGACTGCGCGGGGGAGAGCGGGCTCGTCCGGCCCACGACGACGAGCTCGCCGTCCCGGTAGCGGCCGGCCACGAGCTGGCTCGGCCGCGCGATCGGGCCGATGACGCCGCCGGCCAGCACCTCGGTGGTCTCCCAGGACTTGACCTTGAGCCACTCGCGCCGGCCGGGCGCGTAGCGGGTGCCGGCTCCCTTGGCGACCAGGCCTTCGACGCCGGCCGGGCGGAAGTCGTCGAACCAGCGCCGGGCCTCCTCCGGGTCGGCGGTGGCGGGGGAGAGCTGCATCGGTGGGGCCCAGCGCGCGGCGAGCTCCTCCAGTGCCGCGCGACGGCGGGACAGCCGCTGACCGCGGAGGTCGGTGCCCCCGGCGGCCAGGAGGTCGAAGGCGACGTAGGACGCCGGGTGGGCGGCCACGAGTGCGCCGAGTCGCCCCGCCGCGGTCACCATTCGTTGCTGCAACAGCCCGAAGTCCAGCCGCGAGCCGTTCCAGATCACGACCTCACCGTCGAGCACCGTCCCGGTCGGAATCTGCGCCAGCGCGGCGGCGACGACGTCGGGGAAGCGGTCGGTCAGGTCACGGCCCTGCTTGGACCAGACACTGGTCGAGCTGCCGCTCCGGACGACGACCAGCCGGTAGCCGTCCCACTTGGGCTCGTACCGGCACCCGCCGGGCAGCGCGTTCGCCGCGGGGATCGCGCGCACCGGCTTGGCCAGCTGCACCGCGACCGGCCCGGCCAGCTCGGGCGGGAGGCCCGGGAGACCGGGGACGGACAGCGGCATCCGGACAGCCTGCTGGCTCGCCCGGCCTGGTGCATCACCGCACGTCGCGGCGTCACCCGATCGGGACCGTGCGATCACGGATGCCGACGATCATGGCGCCGTGACCACGCTGCGCGCCTGATCCGTGGTCGGCACGCCGTGATCGCGGCCGACGGGGGGTCAGCCCCCGCTGCTCAGCTGACCGGTGTGCCGGTCGTAGCGGGAGGCCGAGTTCTGGTTGAGACCGACGATGGTCGCCGTCTTCCCACGGAGCCGGTACTTGTGCGCGATCGCGTCGAGGGCAGCCACCGTCGAGGCGTCCCAGACGTGGGCGTCGGAGAGGTCCACCACCACGGTCTCGGGGTCACCTGCGTAGTCGAACTGGTGGACGAGGTCGTTGCTGGAGGCGAAGAACATCGCTCCGTGCACCGCGTACACCCGCCGGCCCTGCTCGTCGGTGCTGCTGGTGACCTCGACGAGGTGGGCAACCCGGCGCGCGAAGAGCACGC
The DNA here is from genome assembly GCA_025963345.1 of Blastococcus sp. Lineage (GTDB taxonomy): Bacteria > Actinomycetota > Actinomycetes > Mycobacteriales > Geodermatophilaceae > Blastococcus_B. The sequence goes on from JAOPUS010000098.1 coordinate 17,270, forward strand.
AGGCCACGAGGACGCCGACGCCGACGCCGATCGCCAGGTTGTGCGTCAGGAGCACGACGGCGACCGTCGACAGCATCACCGCGGTCTCGCTGAGTGGCATCGTCCGGAGGGTGCGCAGGCTGTGCCAGTCGAAGGTCGCCACCGACACGAAGATCATGACGGCGACGAGTGCGGCCATCGGGATGACGGCGACGACCGGCCCGAGGGCGACGACCAGGACCAGCAGGAGGACGCCGGCCAGGAAGGTCGACAGTCGCGTGCGGGCCCCCGACTTCACGTTGATCATCGTCTGCCCGATCATGGCGCAGCCGCCCATGCCACCGAAGAAGCCGGTGACGATGTTGGCGACGCCCTGTCCCCAGGACTCCCGCGTCTTGTCGGAATGGGTGTCGGTGAGGTCGTCGACGAGCTTGGCCGTCATCAGCGACTCCATCAGCCCGACGAAGGCGACGCCGAGCGCGTACGGGGCGATGACCGTGAGGGTGTGCCAGGTGAACGGCACGTCGGGGAGGGCGAGGAACGGCAGGCTGCTCGGCAGCTCGCCCTCGTCGCCGACGTCCGGGACGGCGAGGCCGGCGACGACCGTCAGGGTGGTCAGCACGACGATGGCCACCAGCGGGGCGGGCACCGCGGACGTGAGCCTCGGCAACAGGAAGATGATCGCCAGCCCGCTGGCCACCATCGGGTAGACCAGCCACGGGACGCCGATCAGATGCGGCACCTGGGCGCCGAAGATCAGGATCGCCAGGGCGTTGACGAAGCCCACCATGACGCTGCGCGGGATGAACCGCATGAGTCGTGCCACGCCGGCCGCGGCCAGCAGCACCTGGAAGGTGCCACCGAGGATGACCGCGGCGATCAGGTACTGGAGACCGTGATCCCGGACCAGCGGCGCCACGACGAGCGCGACGGCCCCCGTGGCCGCGCTGATCATGGCCGGGCGCCCGCCGGTGAAGGCGATGACGACGGCCATGGTGAAGGAGGCGAACAGCCCGACCCGCGGGTCGACCCCGGCCAGGATCGAGAAGCTGATCGCTTCCGGGATCAGGGCCAGTGCGACGACCAGCCCGGCGAGGGCCTCGGTCCGCGCGACCTTCGGCGACAGCCAAGCGGGGCGGCGCGGGCGGAGTGCGGGCGGACGGAGTGCGGACAGAGCAGAGGACATGCCACCGGTTCCAGGGATCGCGCGTGCGGGCGGTCCCGGCGTCAATGACGGGGAGCGCGGTTCCGGTCCAGTCTTCCCGGTACCCGGCGGAGACGTGCGGCTGGCCGGCTGCGTGCCGGTCACGCCGTGGAGCCGGGGGGGACGTCACCCCGCAGCAGCAGGAGGCTGAAGGCGGCGAGGGAGGGACCGTCGGTGAACCGGCCGTCGGCGATCATCGCCCGCAGTTCGGTCTCCGGTACGAACGCCGAACGCATGTCCGCCTCGGTCGCCTCCCTGGCGGTGGGCCCCGTGGTCAGGTCGGTGGCGAGCCAGACGTCGAAGCCTTGCGTCATGAGGCCGGGTGCCAGGTCCAGGTGGCCGAGCCGGCGCAGCCCGCCGGCCCGTATGCCGGTCTCCTCGGCCAGTTCGGCGCGGGCCAGGCCCTCGGCCGAGCCGGTCTTGTCCCGCCCGTCCTCGTCCTGACCCCAGGTGCCCTGCGGGAACTCCCAGCACCTGCGGCCGAGCGGGTAGCGGAACTGCTCGACCAGCCAGAAGCCGTTCCGCTCCGCCGGGATGACCAGCGCGAAGTCGGGACGCTCGACGACGCCGTACAGGCCGGCCGACCCGTCCTCGCGCTCGATCACGTCCTCGCGCACCCGGATCCAGGGATTGCGGTAGGCCTCTCGGCTGCTCGTCGTCCGCACGTGCCCGAGCCTGTCAGCCCCGGGCGCCCGGGGCGGTGTCACGATGGATGGCGATGACGTGGAGTGCGATGACCGAACGCAAGCCGCCGGGGATGTCGTTCGAGAGCTGGGTCGATTCCCAGATCTCGCGGGGCATCGCGCGCGGCGACTTCGACGACCTGGCCGGCGCCGGCAAGCCGCTGCCCCATCGCCCCGGCGAGGACTCGATGATCGCCTGGGGGCTGGAGAAGGCGCGCCAGGAGAACATCGACGTCTTCGGGATGCTGCCGCCGGGCCTGGCGCTCCGGAAGGAGAAGGAGGACCTCCCGCGGCGCGCGGCGGTCCTGCACTCCGAGGCGGCGGTCCGGGCGCTGGTCGAGGACTTCAACGACCGGGTGCGCCTGTTCTGGCGCCGTCCGCAGGATCCGCCGGTGGTGCCGGTCGGGCTGGCGGACGCCGACGCGCTCGTCGCCGAATGGGAGGTGACCCGCCCCGCGCCGCAGCCGGAGCCCGTCGTCCCGGAGCCGCCCCGGCGGCGGCGATTCCGCATGTGGCGGCGCGAACGGCGAGGATGACGCGATGCGATTCGTGCTCGAGGTCGACCTGGACGCCGGCGCCCTCGCCGGCGAGCACCGCGCCGCGGAGCTCGGCCGGATCCTGCGGTACTGGGGCGGCAGCATGAAGCAGGTGCCGCTCGCGGTGGGGGAGCACCAGGATCTGTCCGACAGCGACTACGTGACGGTGGGTTCCTGGCGGATCGAGGACTGACCGCCGGCGCTGCACGGGGCACGGACGGCCTGACCGCCGTATCCGGGTGGCGCTGCCATCTCTCTTGACCAGTGCATGGGTCGGGAGAACGGTTGGCCCTCTCGGCCCCCGGCCGCTGGAGGTCGTCATGACCCGCTCCTTCCGTCTCCTGTTCGGATTCCTGCTGGCAGTGCTCCTGACGTCGTGCGCGGGCCGTGGCACCGGCGTCGACGAGGCTGCCAACGCCAGTGCGGCCTCGGTCGCGGCGCTGAACAGCAGCGGCGGGGGCAGTTCGGACGGCGGGTCGCAGGACGGCGGCCAGACCGACGCGGCTCCTACCGGCCAGAGCGGCGGCGGGGGCGGTGGGGGCGGTGGCCTCCCAGGCGCGCCGGGCGGGGATCAAGCCGGCGGCGGCGAGGACAATGGCAATCCGGGCGCGCCCGGTGACGTCGCGGTCTTCGAGGAGGGCGGGGGTGCCTCCTACGGCGCCCTTCGCGACGACGCTGCGACGAAGTGCGCGGGCGGGGTCTGCCGCCTCCTGTCGCCGGTGATCCTCGACGGGAACCCCGACGACGTCGGTGGTGTGGACGGGTGCTCGATCCAGGAGAAGACGGACATCCTGTATGACCCACCGGCCCAAGGGGGCTTCTTCCAGAAGGGCGCCACCGTCACCGCGCAGGTTCACTGCGCCTCGGAGGACAACGCGGGCGGCAGCTCTGACGGGGAGACCCCTGCCGGTGGCGATCCCGCCGGCCACAGCACGACCTCCGCCAGCACCACCTCCGCCAGCACCACCTCCGACACCGGCGATCAGCCGAAGGCGTAGAGGCGACCGTGGCAGCTCCGCGCGAGAACGCGCCGTCCTGATGACGGCGACGGGGGTCGGGCCGGACGCCGGCTCGACCCCACTCCCGACGCAGGAGGCCCGGGCCGGGGACGGGGCCGGACCCGACAGACCTCACCCGGCGCCGGCCGCGACGTCCGACGAGCTCGGCGCCGGCGAGGCCCTTCCTCGGGTACTGAAGATCTTCGGCGGGATCGTGGCGCCGACGTCGCTGCTGACCGGTCTGCTGTTCTACTTCGGGCGCAGCCGCACTTCCGGCTACTACCGCTATTTCGGGGTCAACTCCACGGTCCTCGACATGACCACGAACGACTACCTCTTCGTCGGCATCGACGGCCTGTTCGTGCCGTTGACGGTCACGAGCCTGCTCGCGCTCGTCTGCCTCTGGCTGAACCGCCTGCTGCTGACCCGCGTGCCCGGCGATGCCCGACGTCGCGCCGTCCGCGTGCTCGTCCCCGTGGCCGCCCTGGCCGGTGCGGTGCTGGTGACGCTGGCCCTCCTCGACCTGCTGACCGAGGGCAAGGTCTTCGGGGGCAACAGCCCGACCGGCGGGGTCTGCCTGGCCCTCGGTGTGATCCTCCTGGTCTATGCCGTCCGGCTGCTCCGCCAGTCGCTGCCGCGCCCGGCTCCGGCTCCCGGACGGCGATCCGAGGCGACCGGCCTGGCCGAGTGGGTCGCTGCCTTCGCTCTCGTGAGCATCGGGCTGTTCTGGGCGGCGGACCGCTACGCGTTCGGCGTGGGCACGGGCGGGGCGATGGCCCTGCACCGGGCGCTGCCGACGGTGCCCGCTGCCGTCCTCTACAGCGAGCAGAGCCTCAGCCTGGACGTCGCCGGAGTGACCGAGGTGCGCTGTGCCGATCCGGAGGCTGCCTATCGCTTCCGTTACGACGGGCTGCGGCTGGTGCGACAGTCGGGCAACCAGTACGTTCTGCTGCCCGCGACGTGGACCCGGGAGACGGGGACCGCCGTGCTGATCGCTCGGACCGCCGGCGTCAGGCTGGAGTTCCGCACCGCCGTCACGCCGGCGGCGGGCTGCTGAGCGGCGTCAGTCCTGCGGCTGGTCGGCGTCGCTCTCGTGGGCGGCGAGCTCGCGGGTGGCCATGCCGCCCTCCCCGCCCTCGTCCCGCGGACCGGGGTGCAGGTTCGGCTCGTCGGTCTCCTCGCGCGGTTCGCTCATGGGTCCAGCCTGCCGGACTCGCGCGTGCGGCGCCGCTGGAGGACCAGGAGGCCGCCCGCGACCGCCAGGGACAATCCCATGGCGGCGAGCGACGGACCGAGGACGGGTAGCTCGGCGATGTCCGCATCCCCGGTCAGCACGGCCGGAACCGTGAACCGTGCCGTGGCCCGGCCGACCTCACCTCCACGAAGCTCGGGCTCTGCTGACAGGAGTAAGCAGAGCCCGAGCGTCGGCAGAGGAACTGTCAGAGGACGTCGAACTCGTTGAAGGTCGCGCCGCCGGAGAGCGTGGCGTAGCCGGGGCCACGGTCGAAGAAGGGCTCCTCGCCGGTCCGAGCCGCCCGGATTGCCTGCCGCAGTGCCTCGGTCGCGTCGCCGTCCGCGGTGCCGTCGTCGTTCACGACGACGCCGTAGTCGTCCCGGGCGCCGGAGACGCTCACCTTCCGCCAGGCGATGTCGCGGAGCACCTCGTCGACCGGGCGGTCCAGCGGGTCACCCCAGCCACCGCCACCCGTCGTCCGGATGCGGACGACGGTGCCGGCCTTCAGCGGCTCGGCGTCGGCGAGCGCATCGACGTCGTGCTCGTTCGCACCGCCCGGGTCGACGGTGACCTGGAACGGACGCCCGGCCTTGCCGCCCTTGACGCCCCAGCAGGACAGGATCGAGCGGTCGGCGATCGACATGAAGTGGGCGTCGCGCAGCACCCGGATGTGCTTCTCGTAGCCACAGCCCCCGCGGTAGCGCCCCGCGCCACCGGAGTCCAGCGCCAGCCCGAGCCGCTCCACGCGCAGCGGGAAGCGGCCCTCGGTGAACTC
>JAOPUS010000123.1 GCA_025963345.1 Blastococcus sp.
TGGCCATGCGCGGCAGGAAGTTCTGCTTCTGCTCCGGGGTCCCGTGCTGGGCGATCATGTAGGCGACGATGAAGTGCGTGTTGATGACGCCCGAGACGCTCATCCAGCCGCGGGCGATCTCCTCGACCACCAGCGCGTAGGTCAGCAACGACTCGCCGAGGCCGCCGTACTCCTCCGGGATCATGAGCCCGAAGATCCCGAGCTCCTTGAGCCCGTCGACGATCTTCTGCGGGTAGATGTCGCCGTGCTCGAGCTCCTGGGCGTTCGGGATGATCTCCCGGTCGACGAAGCTTCTGACCGTCGACAGGATCTCCTGCTGGATGTCGGTCAGGTCCGCGGTCTGCGCGAGGCGGGTCATGGATCTCCTCCGGGACTCCGGTGTCCGTTGTTACTCGTCAGTATGGGCCACCGTCGGTCGGCGCCCCGGGTGTGCCTGCTCACCTCCCGGTCGGGCGACACGGGGCATCCGGTCGGGGGGCAGCAGCGCGCCGGGAGCTACAGCTTCCCCGTGATCGTGGTGGAGTACGCCCTGATCGGCGACCGCTGGACGGGGAAGGACCCTCATGAGCACGAGCGACGAGAACCTCTACCGTGGCGACCCCCCGGCGGCGCCACCTCCGCCGCCGGGTCCACCGGCCTACAGCCCACCGCCCGGCTATCCCGCGGCCCCCGGTTACGGCCCTCCGCCCGGGTACGGGCAGCAGCCCTACGGCGCCCAGCCCGGCTATGGCCCGCCGCCGGGTTATCCGCCGACGTACGGGCGGCCGACCAACACGATGGCGATCCTCGCGCTGGTGCTGGCGTTCGTCTTCGCGCCGGCCGGGCTGATCCTGGGCATCGTGGCGCGCAAGCAGATCCGCCGCACGGGTGAGGACGGCGACGGGCTGGCGCTGGCCGGGATCATCTGCGGCGGCATCTTCACGGCGATCTTCGTGCTCATGATCGTCTTCTGGATCATCGCGTTCGCCTCGATCTCCAGCGGGTCCTTCGGCCCCTGATCCGCCCCACTACGCCGACGCGGCGGCTCCCCGGGACATCCGGGGAGCCGCCGCGTCGGCGTCTGCGCGGCCCCCTCCTGGGCGTCCCCGAGCCTGCGAGGGGATGCGGGAGGGGTCCCTTCACTCCTCCGGCGGCGTGAAGGACGACGTCCGGTCCATGCCGGCCGCCCGGCCCTTGCCCGCGATGACCAGCGCCATCTTGCGGCTGGCCTCGTCGATCATCTCGTCGCCCAGCATGGCCGAGCCCTTCTTGCCGCCGGCCTCCGACGTCGCCCAGTCGTAGGCGTCGAGGATCAGCTCGGCGTGGTCGTAGTCCTCCTGGGACGGCGCGTAGATCTCGTTGGCCGCGTCGATCTGGCCGGGGTGCAGCACCCACTTGCCGTCGAACCCGAGCATCGCCGAGCGCTTGGCGACCTCCTCGAACGCGGGCACGTCGCGCACCTGCAGGAAGGGCCCGTCGATGGCCTGCACACCGCGAGCACGGGCGGCCATCAGGATCTGCATGAGGATGTAGTGGAACGGGTCGCCCGGGTAGTCCGGATGCAGGGCGCCGACCACCAGCGACTTCATGTTGATGCTGGCCATGAAGTCCGCCGGACCGAAGATGATCGTCTCGATCCGCGGGCTCGCGAAGGCGATGTCGTTGACATTGATCAGGCCCTGCGCCGTCTCGATCTGCGCCTCGATGCCGATCCGGCCGACCTCCAGGCCGTTGGCCTTCTCGATCTGGGTGAGCAGCAGATCGAGTGCCTGCACCTGGGCGGCGTTCTGCACCTTCGGCAGCATGATGGCGTCGAGGTTGGCGCCCGCGCCACCGACGACCTCGAGCACGTCCTGGAAGGTCCATTCCGTCGTCCAGTCGTTGACGCGGACGGTGCGGATCTTGTCGCCCCAGCCGCCCTCGTTCAGCGCCGCGACGATGTTCTTGCGGGCGCCGGGCTTGGCCAGCGGCGCGCAGGCGTCCTCGAGGTCGAGGAAGACCTGGTCGGCGGGCAGGCCCTTGGCCTTCTCCAAGAACCGGGGGTTGCTGCCGGGGACGGCCAGGTTGGAACGACGGGATCGGAGCTCGGCCACGGTGCCTCCGCTGATCGATGGGGCCGGAAAGTCGGTTACCGGAGGGTAGCGACGGCGTGATTTCCCCGCAGACCGCCCGCGGGGTCGGCCCGCCTGCCGAGTGCGCGGTTGTGGTCGACGACACGCGCGGGCTCGCCGGGTCGGGCGACGACAACTGCGCAGTCGAGGGTCAGGTGGCCTGTTCGACGAGGGTCGTCGGCCGGCCGGCGCGCACGACCAGCGCCACCCCGACGACGACGGCGACCATGCCGGGCAGCGCCAACAGCGGGGGCGCCTGGTCCAGCAGGACCAGCGCGACGACCAGCGAGCCCGGCACCTCCAGCAGGACGGCGAGGCTGACCACCGTCGGCCCCACCGAGGAGAGCACCAGGTTGAGCAGCGTGTGCCCGAGGAGTTGGGCGACGAAGGTGATCGCCGCGATCAGCCACCAGTCGCGGGCGCTGAACCCGCCGAGCGGCACATCGACGACCAGCGCGGCGACGGCGAGGACGAGGGCGCAGGTCGAGTAGCAGACGACGGTGTACGCCGACGTGGCCAGCCGCCCGCGGGCCCGCGCCCCGGCGAGGACGTATCCGCCGGCGCAGATTGCGCCCAGCAGGGCCAGCCCGTCCCCGGTCACCGCGCGCAGACTGACGGTGACGTCGACCCCCGCGATCAGCGCCGCCCCGAGCACCGCCAGCAGCAGGCCCCACCACACCGGTGCGGGCAGCCGGACACCGGCGATCCGGGCGGCCAGCGCCGTCCAGATCGGGGTGGTGGTGACCAAGGCGATCGAGGCCGCGACCGTCGTCATCGACAGGCTCGGCAGCCACGCGGCGAAGTGTGCGGCCAGGAACAGCCCGGCGACCCCGGAACTGCGCAGGTCGCGCCACCGCAGGCCGGTCAGCGTCGCCCGCTCGCGGGTGAGCAGCACCGGCAGCATCGCCACGGCGCCCGCGGCGTTGCGCCAGAACGCGATCGCCAGGACAGGGGCGACGACCAGCGCGGTCAGCGGCCCGGACAGCGAGATCCCCACGACCGCGACCGCCATGATCGCGAGGTCCCGCCCGCCGGGCCGGTGCAGTGCCCAGGCAGCGGCCCCGTCCAGAGGCTCGCGCCGAGCGGAGCGAGGGGTGAGGGGGACGGGGCCCTCTTTCAGGACGGCACCCGGATGCGCCCGGCCGCGATCGGCACCACGGCACCCTGCACGGTCGCGGACACGGCCCGGCCGCCGGACGTCGCCACGGTGCAGTTCAGCACCGACGGGCGGCCCAGCTTCTCGCCCTGCCGGACGACGTAGGACGACGTCCCCCGGTCGCTGAGCAGACCGGTCGCGACCAGCCAGACGCCGGTGCCCAGGGCTGCGGAACCGGTGGCCGGGTCCTCGTTCCAGTGCAGGTCGCCGGCGAACACCCGGGCGTAGGCGGTGGCGGTCTCGGCGTCCCAGGAGAGCACCGAGACGCCCTCACCGACGCCGAGACCGTCGAGCGCGGCCTTGTCCGGCACCGCGCGGTCGACCGCGCCCGGTCGCACGGCCAGATAGGTGAACGGCAGGCCGCAGCCGGCCATGTGCGCGGGCACCCCGGCGACGTCCTGGGCCGACAGCCCCATGGCCAAGGCAACGGATTCGGGCGCCCGGGCGTGGCCGAGCGTCGGGCTGCCGCCGGTGAGGGTGGCGCCCTTGTCGTCGACGACCAGGTCGAGGACGCCGACGCCGCATTCCTGACGCACCGTGCCGGCCGGCAGCCGGCCGGTGCGCACGAGCGTGTGGGCCGCGCCGACGCTCGGGTGCCCGGCGAAGGGCAGCTCGGCGTAGGGCGTGAAGATCCGCACCCGGTAGTCGGCCCCGGGCTCGGTGGGCGCGCCCAGGAACGACGTCTCCGACAGGTGGAACTCGAAGGCGAGCGCCTGGCACTGCTCGGTGCTCAGCCCGTCGGCGTCGAACACCACCGCCAGCGGATTGCCCGCGAACGCCCGCGGCGCGAACACGTCGACGACCTCGTAGTCCAGCATCCCCGGGCCCACCACGGCGCCGACGGTAGCCTCAGCAACCGTGACCGAGCTCGCTAGGTCGCGCATGGACACAGCACCCCCGGTCACGGGGCCGTCGAGCGCCTGCCAGGAGGATCCGTGACCGAGCCTGCGAGGTCACGCATGGACACAGCACCCCCGGTCACGGGGCCGTCGAGCGCCAGCGAGGAGAACCCGTGACCACGGTGACCAGGGCGTACGTCTCGCGGCTCGCCGGACTGACCGTCTTCGACCCCAACGGCGACCGGGTGGGCAAGGTCCGCGACGTCGTCGTCGCGCTGCGGGTCGACAGCGCCGCCCCGCAGGTCCTGGGCCTGGTGGTCGAGGTCGTCGCGCGGCGCCGGATCTTCGTGCCCATGGGCCGGGTCACCGCGATCGAGTCGGGCGCGGTGATGCTGGCGTCGGGCACGCTCAACCTCAAGCGCTTCGAGCAGCGGGCCGGGGAGACCCTCGTGCTCGGCGAGCTGCTGGACCGGACGGTGCGGATCAAGGAGTCCGACCGTCCCGCGCACGTCGTCGACGCCGGCATGGAGCAGACCCGCACCGGCGACTGGGTGCTGTCCAAGCTCGCCGTCCAGGAGCCGGGCCGGCTCGGCCGCCGCGGGCAGCTCCACCAGCTGGGCTGGGACGAGGTGGAGGGCCTGACGCTGCCGCAGTCGGGGCAGGGCACCGAGACGCTGATCGCCACGTACCGGGAGCTCAACGCCGCCGACCTCGCGCACGCGCTGCAGGAACTGCCCGCGAAGCGCCGGCACGAAGTCGCCGAGGCGCTGGACGACGAGCGGCTGGCCGACGTCCTGGGCGAGCTGCCCGAGGCCGACCAGGTCACCATCCTCGGCACGCTCGAGGAGCGGCGGGCCGCCGATGTCCTCGAGGCGATGGACCCCGACGACGCCGCCGACGTGCTCGCCGAGTTCTCCAACGTCGATCGCAACCGGCTGCTGGAGCTCATGGAGCCCGACGAGGCCGAGCCGGTGCGTCAACTGCTCAAGTACTCCGAGGACACCGCCGGCGGGATGATGACCAGCGAGCCGGTGATCCTGTCCCCCGACGCGACGATCGCGGAGGCGTTGGCGCGGATCCGCGAGCCGGAGCTCACTCCCTCGCTGGCCAGTCAGGTGTACGTCTGCCGGCCGCCGTCGGCGACCCCCACTGGCCGCTACCTGGGGCTGGCGCACTTCCAGCGACTACTCCGCGAGCCACCGTCCAGCCTGGTCAGCGGCATCCTCGACGACCTCGAGCCGCTCCGGCCGGAGGCGCCGCTGGCCGAGGTCACCCGCTACTTCGCCACCTACAACCTGGTCGCAGCCCCCGTCGTCGACGACAAGGGCCGACTGGTGGGTGCGGTGAGCGTCGACGACGTCCTCGACCACCTGCTGCCCGACGACTGGCGCGACCGGGCCCGTCGTGGCTGACAGCCAGCGGCTCGACGTCCCCCGGGGCCGGACCCGCAGTATCGGCGGCTCCCTGAGGCTCAACCCGGACGCGGTCGGCCAGTTCGCCGAGGGCATCGCCCGCTTCCTGGGCACCGGCCGGTTCCTCGCCGTCCAGACGATCCTCGTGGTCGTCTGGATCACGCTGAACGTCTTCGCCGTCCGGCTGCGCTGGGACCCCTACCCGTTCATCCTGCTCAACCTGGCGTTCTCCACCCAGGCCGCCTATGCCGCGCCGCTGATCCTGCTCGCGCAGAACCGGCAGGCCGACCGCGACCGCGTGCAGGCCGAGGAGGACCGCGCCCGTGCGGCGTCGATCCGCGCCGACACCGAGTACCTGGCGCGTGAACTCGCCTCGCTGCGCGTCGCCATCGGCGAGCTGGCCACCCGCGACTTCATCCGCGGGGAGCTGGGCCGGCTGGTTCCGGGCGAGGGCGACGGCGACGAGCGCAAGAAGGAGAAGAAGGACAAGCCGCGACGTCGCGACCCGGTCACCTGACGCGGATCAGGGGACCTGCCGCAGCAGGTCGGACAGCCACAGGGCCCAGGGTGACGACGACCGCGGCCTGCACCGGCCGGCCCACGAGATTGGGCTGCGCGCCGCCGAGCAGGGCGCCCGGGAGCACCCCGGACCGCCGTGCCGCCCACGAGCGGCGAGCGCGGTGGCCGGGACGGCGGTGACCAGCGCGGCGGCCCGCCACGTGGGGGCGAACCGGCCGAGCAGCGCCACCGCGAGCACCCGAGCCGCTGGGTAGCTGCCCAAGTCCGCCGCCCAGCGCCAGCCGGACTCGTCGGCCGCCTTGGCCGAGATGCCGGCGAGCGCGCCGAGGAGCGCGAGCGCCCCCGTCCTGGTCAGTTCCGGCGCGCGGGACGTCCGCGTGCCGGTCTCGGTCATCGAGACGGATGGTGGCGGAACCGGCGGCTGCGGTGGGCTGCGACGCGCGGCTCACCCGGTGACGACGTGCACCAGCGCGCCGGCCGCCCCGGCCAGCAGGAGGACGACGATGAACGGAGCCCGCCAGGCCAGCGCGAGCGCGGCCACGGCGAGGCCCACCAGCCGGCCGTCGAGCACGAGGCCCCGGCCACTGGTCGCCGCCTGCACCGCGACCAGCGCGGCCAGCAGCGCGGCCGGCACGAAGTCGACGATCCGGGCGACCCAGGGCTGCTCCACCCACGCGGCCGGGACCGACAGGCCGGTTAGCTTGAGGAGGTAGCAGCCCAGGGATCCGGCGAGGACCGCCGCCCACAGCGCGGTGCCGCTCATGCCATCTCCTCCGACGCCGTGGGTCGCTGGCCGGCCCGCGGGCGCCCGGCCAGCGCGACCGCCACGACCGCCGCCACCACCTGGACCCCGGCCGGCACGAACGGCGTCAGCGCGAGAGCGACGACCGCACCGCCGACGGCCACCCGGCGCTGGGTCGCCGCCTCCGGAAACGTCTTCCGCAGCCGGGGCCAGAGCAGCGCCAGGAAGGCAGCGGGGACGACGGCGTCGAGGGCAGCCTGCGCCGTCCCACCCAGTCCCGCGGCCCCCAGCGCGCCGACGGCGGTCATGGCGTTCCAGGTCAGGTAGATCGATGCGCCCGTGACGAGGAAGGCCAGCTTGCCCAGCGCGCGATTCGGGGCGGCGAGGGCCATCGCCGTCGTCTCGTCGATGACCCAGTGCGCCGTCCCGATCCGGCGCAGCACGCCCCGCGGTTGCAGCAGCGGCACGAGCCGGACGCCGTAGACGGTGTTGCGGGTGCCCAGCAGCAACGCGCTCCCGACGGCGGCCAGCGCGCTGCCCCCGGCGCCCAGGACGCCGACCAGCGCGAACTGCGAGGCGCCGGTGAACATGAGGGCGGACAGGCTCATCGCCTGCCAGATGTTCAGCCCGGCGGCGTCGGCCGCGGCCCCGAAGGCCACGCCGTAGAGACCCACCGCCAGGCCGAGCCCGACGGCGTCGCGCAAGGTGGCCGTGCGTTCGGGGGATGACACTCCGGCGAGGTTAGACAGGCGCTTCGGCGACACCGACGACCGCCTCGTGCGCGGCAGATCACCCTCCGCCGGGCGGCACCCCGGCTCTCCCGCCGTACAGTGACAGGCGACCCGATCGCGCAGGTCGTTGCCCTCCTCAGGCCGACCGCCGGACCAGGGTCCCCCGTTGAAGGAGACACACGCAACGATGACCGAAACGCTGACCGGCTCGCCGGCGCTGGACGCCGTCAACGCCGCTCTGGCCACTGTCCAGGACCCGGAGATCAACCGCCCGCTCACCGAGCTGGGCATGGTCAAGGACGTGCAGATCGGGGCCGGCGGCGACCCGGGCGCCGTCCGCGTCGAGGTCTACCTGACCGTCGCCGGCTGCCCCATGCGCGAGACCATCACCAACCGGGTCACCACCGCCGTGTCCGCCGTCCCCGGTGTGACGTCGGTGCAGGTCGTGCTCGACGTGATGAGCGACGAGCAGCGCGCGGAGCTGCGCAAGACCGTCCGCGGCAGCGACACCGCCGAGCCGGTGATCCCGTTCGCCCAGCCGGGCTCGCTCACCCGCGTCTACGCGGTCGCCTCGGGCAAGGGTGGTGTCGGCAAGTCCAGCGTCACGGTGAACCTGGCGGCGTCCCTGGCCAGGCGAGGACTGTCGGTCGGTGTCGTCGACGCCGACATCTACGGCCACTCGGTGCCGCGCATGCTGGGCGTCGAGGACAAGCCGACCCAGGTCGACAACATGATCATGCCGCCGCAGGCCTACGGCGTGAAGGTCATCTCGATCGGCATGTTCACCCCGGGCAACACCCCGGTCGTGTGGCGCGGGCCGATGCTGCACCGCGCTCTGCAGCAGTTCCTCGCCGACGTGTGGTGGGGCGACCTCGACGTCCTGCTGATGGACCTCCCCCCGGGCACCGGAGACGTGGCGATCTCGGTGGCCCAACTGGTGCCCCACGGCGAGATCCTGGTGGTGACGACGCCGCAGCTCGCCGCCGCCGAGGTGGCCGAGCGGGCCGGGGCCATCGCCACCCAGACCCACCAGCAGGTGGTCGGGGTCGTGGAGAACATGTCCTGGCTCGAGCTGCCGGACGGCTCGCGCATGGAGGTCTTCGGCTCCGGTGGTGGCGAGGCCGTCTCCGACGCGCTGACCAAGACCCTGGGTGCCCGGGTGCCGCTGCTGGGCCAGATTCCGCTGGACACCCGGCTGCGCGAGGCCGGCGACGCCGGGGCCCCGATCGTGCTGGCCCAGCCCGACTCCCCCGCCGCGCAGGCGCTGGAGAAGATCGCCGACGGCCTGGCCACCCGCCAGCGCGGGCTCTCGGGCATGTCGCTGGGCCTCACACCCGTTCGCCGGTAACGCGCTCAGAACGCCCGCTTCTGGGGTGTTCCTCCCGCTTCCGGGGTCCTGCAGGACTCCAGCAGCGGGAGGAGCACCCCAGAAGCGCGTTCGGGCTAGGTCGCGTCGGGGTCGAACGGCGGCGGGGTCGCGTGGTCGCGGGGACGGACGGCGTCCCGTGCAGCGACCGCACCGGCCACGCCACCGGCGGCCAGCCCGGACGAGCCGGTGGCACTTCCCCGCTGCGCGGTCGGCGGCTCGTCGTCGCCGAGCAGCTGGCTGCGGATGAACGTCTTCGGGTGGTACTTGCGCAGGTCGAGGTCGCGCAGCTCGGGCAGGTCGTCGCCGAGGGACTCGTTGACCTGCTCCCGGACGCCGCTGATGGCCTCCCGCAGCTTCTTCAGCCCCGTGGCGGCGTCCTTGGCCAGGCCCGGCAACCGCTCCGGACCGAAGATGAAGAGCGCGGCGAGCGCCAGGACGATGATCTCGCCCCAGCCGATCGAGTCGAACACCGCGCCGCTCCCTCCTCCGTCCGTCCCAGCGTAGGCGGCCCCGTCCAGGGAGCCGCCCTGAGCGTGCGAAGGGTGGGCAGGACGGCCCCCTGCAGGGTCCCGCCGCGAGCTTGCGAGTGGGGGGCAGGGGGGTGTTTTTCAGGCCGTGTCGAGCGTCGCCTCGACCTCGCGGGACCCGCCACCGCGCACGACCTCGACGGTGACGGTGTCGCCGGGGCGGTGCGCGTCGATCGCGACGACGAGCTCCTCCGAGCTGCCCACCGCCTTGCCCTCGACGGCGATGACGATGTCCTCCTCGCGGATGCCCGCGGCGGCGGCCGCGCTGCCGGGCTCCACGTTGAGCACCAGGGCGCCGTCGCGCGCGCCGTCGGTGACCGAGCGGGTGTTGACCCCGAGGGCCGCGTGCACCGCCGAACCGGTCGAGATGAGCTGCTCGGCGATGTCGCGCACGGTGTCGATCGGGATCGCGAAGCCCAGGCCGATCGACCCGCCGGCGCCGGTGGAGGCGATGGCGGTGTTGATCCCGATGACGGCGACGCTGTCGTCGACCAGCGCGCCGCCGGAGTTGCCCGGGTTGATGGGTGCGTCGGTCTGGACGGCGCTGATCACGGCGTTGGTGTCGCTCCCCTCCCCGGCCAGCCGGACCGGCCGGTCGAGGGCGCTGACGATGCCGCTGGTGACCGTGCCGGCCAGGCCGAGCGGCGAACCGATGGCCACGACCGGATCGCCGACGACGACGTCGCCGGAGGTGCCGAGCGAGGCGGTCACCAGGCCCGGCTTCTCCACCTTCAGGACGGCGATGTCGCTGGCCGGGTCGCGGCCGACGATGCGGGCCGCCGAGCCGCTGCCGTCGGAGAAGACCGCGCGGATCTCCGCACCCTCGACGCCGTCGGCACCGGACACCACGTGGTTGTTGGTGACGATGTAGCCGTCCTCGCCCTTGATGACGACGCCGGAGCCGGTCGCACCGGACTGTCCCACCCGCACCTCGATGGAGACCACCGCCGGGGTCACGGCAGCGGCGATGCGCGCCACCGACCCGGGCTCGCTGTTGCCCCCGGTGCCGACCTGGCCCAGCTGCGTGCCCGGCGACAGCAGCGGCGGCTCGTCGGCGGTCCGCGTGAGGACCCAGCCCACGCCGCCGCCCACCGCGCCGACCAGGAGGACGGCGAGGAGCACCAGCACCGACATGCGCACGGAGAGGTCGCCCAGCCGGAGCTTCTTGCGGCCCTTGGCGTCGACGATCACCGGACCCGGCTGGGCGGCCTCGTCGTAGACCGCCGGGGCACCCAGGCCGGCGGGGGCGTAGGGGTCCCGCCACGGGTCCTGGCGGGCGTCGGCCTTCCACCACGGTCCGGCAGCCGTCCGGCGGCGGCCCGGCCGACCGCCCGGGGGGTCCTGCAGGCCGCGCTGACCGGCC
>JAOPUS010000134.1 GCA_025963345.1 Blastococcus sp.
CCAAGGACCGCGGGATCGGGGGCCCGATCCTGTCGGCGTCCTCGTACTTCATGAAGAGCCCGCCGGTGCAGCACCGCGACAGCGAGGCCCGCGACCTGGTCGAGGCCTTCATCCGGGGCGACATCGAGCGCTGAGCCGCTTCCTGCACTGCCGTCAGGGCCCGCACTCCGATCCGGGGTGCGGGCCCTGCCGCGTCTTCCCCGGGTTGGGGCCGCCGGCTGCCTACGCTGCCCGGATGCGGCCCCGAGTCCTCCTGCCGGCCCTGGGCCTGGTGATCGCGCTCGTGACCGGGTGCTCGGCCGGCAGCGACGCCGAGCGCACGCCCGGGGATCCGGTCACCCAGCAGGACGCCGACGCCCTCGCCGGGCTCCTGCACCGGAACTTCACCCGCGGCGGCGCCGACTTCGTGGTGACAGCGCCGTACGGGGAGGACACCGTGCTCACCCTGACCGGCGAGGTGGACTTCCGGCACGAGACCGGCCGGGCGCAGGCCGTGACCAGCTTCGGCGACGGGCGTGCCGACGACACCCGCGCGTTGTTCTTCACGGCCGAGGACGTCTGGATCGGGAACGTCCCCGGGCTGGCCGAGGCACTCGCCGCGGCGGGCCTCCCCGGCGCCACGTACCTGCACCGCCCCCTCACCGCCGGCGACGAGGGCGCGACACCGCCCCTCGTCGACGCCCTGCTCGAGGTGCTGCTGAACCTCTCCGCGCCCACCGCCGACGACCCGCGGTCCTTCGTGGGCGCCGGCTATACGTGGGAGGGCCAGCGTTCCATCGACAGTCGGCTGACCTCGCTGTTCGGACTGAAGGACGGCCGCACGGTGGCCGTCGCGGCATCCGACGACCTGCTGACCCAGTTCGTCACCCCGCTGGCCGGCGGCGAGGTCGACATCACGGTGACCCTGTCCGACCACGGGTCGCGGACGCTGCCCGGCCCGGCGCAGGCGGAGACGGCGGAGGCCGCCGACCACCCGGACATCGCGGCCACGTTCGGGATCTGAGAGAGGCGGGGGACGTCACCGCCGGAAATGAGCGGGAGAGGGCGGCCTCTTCCCCAGACCGCCCTCTCCCGGGTCCTTCCTACCAGATCCGGAGCGATCCGGGCACCCTCAGTTGGCGCTGGGATCTGCCGGGGCGGTGGAGAGCACGGCCAGCCGGCCGGCCTGGCGACCCATCACCGCGCGCCACAGCTCGGGTCCGGCCTCCGCGCTGAGGACGTCGTCCGGCTGTCCGGGCACACAGGCCCAGGCGCCCTCGAGGATCTCCCCGGCGAGCTGGCCCGGGGACCAGCCGGCGTAGCCGGCGAACACGCGTAGGCCGGTGAGCTGCTCGGGCAGGTCGGCCGGGTCGGCGTCAAGATCCACCAGGTAGACGTCGCCGGCCACGCGCCGCAGCGGGCTGTCCCCGTCGGCGACCGCCGCCGGGGCGGTCGCCAGGCAGAGCGCGGTGTCGGTCTCACACGGGCCACCCACGTGGAACACGCCGGGGTCGACCGCGAGGTCGCACCAGCCGGGCAGCACGTCCCGGATCTCCACCTGGCTGGGCCGGCCCAGGACGACGCCCAGCGTGCCGTTGTCGGAGTGGTCGAGGACGTAGACGACGGTGCCCTCGAACGTCGGGTCCGTCAGCGACGGCATCGCGACCAGCAGGGTGCCCGGGCAGACGTCGTCCAGTCGGCCGATGGAGAGTGCGGGGACCGCTGGGGCGCGCCGCCGACCGGTCGCGGGCCGCGCGGGCGGACCGGACTCGGGGTCGGGGGAGGCAGGCACCGGGGTCATCGACGTCAGTGTGCCCCACCTGCGGTCGACTGGGAGGTCATCGCTCCTCCGCTGGGGGAACTCGCCGGGGTCAGCGTCGGCCAGGCGGGGCCGGCGCCGTCACGACCGGGCCATCGGTGACCCTGTGGACGCCTGCGGCCCCTTTAGGGTGACCGGCGTGGCGCAGGCGGAGACGACCGTTCGTCACCTGCTGCTCCGCAGCGACTTCCGCCGGCTGCTCGGCACCCGGCTGCTGTCCCAGTTCGGGGACGGCGTCTTCCAGGCGGCGCTCGCCGGTACCGTGCTGTTCAACCCGCAGCGGGCGGCCGATCCGGTCGATGTCGCCGCGGGTTTCGCGATCCTGCTGCTCCCGTACTCCCTCGTCGGGCCGTTCGCCGGCGTGTGGCTGGACCGGTGGAGCCGACGGCAGGTCCTGCTCCGGGCCAACCTGCTCCGCTCCGGCCTGGTCGCCGTCGTCGCGGCGCTGGTGCTCGGCGGCGTGCACGGGACGGCGTTCTACGCCGCCGGACTCGCCGTCTTCTCGGTCAACCGCTTCATCCTGGCCGCCCTGTCGGCGGGGCTGCCGCACACCACCGACGACGCCTCCCTGGTGTCGGCGAACGCGCTGTCGACGACGTCCGGCGCGGTCGCCACCGTCGCGGGAGGCGGGGCCGCCATCGCCCTGCTCCAGGTGACCGGCTCCGCCGACAGCGACTACGCGGCCCTGGCGCTCTCGGCGGCTCTGCCGTACCTGGCCGCCGCGGGCGTGGTCGCCGGGTTCGCCCGCCCCTACCTCGGCCCGGTCCACCTCGGCGGGTCGACGCGGCTGTCGGTGCGTGCGGTCGCGCGGGGGATGGTGGCCGGAGCGCGGCACGTGTGGGCACTCCCCCGGGCGGCGGCCGCGCTGCTGGCGATCAGCCTGCACCGGCTCTGCTACGGCGTCCTGACACTCATGACGCTGCTGCTCTACCGGAACACGTTCGACTCCGGCGGCAGCTTCTTCCCAGGCGGCATCCTCGGTCTCGGCGAGGTGGTGGCGGCCGGCGCCGTCGGCACGCTGCTGGCAGCGGTGGTCACCCCGGCCGTCGTCCGGCGTATCGGCAAGCCGCGGTGGATCACCCTGCTGCTGATCGCCGCCGGGATCACGCAGGTCGGCCTGGGCCTGCCGTTCGTGCCGCCGACGATCGTGCTGGCCGGACTCGTCCTCGGGTTCGTCGCCCAGGGCGTCAAGATCTGCGTCGACACCACGTTGCAGGAGTGGGTCGAGGACGACTTCCGCGGCCGGGTGTTCTCCGTCTACGACACCCTGTTCAACGTCACGTTCGTGACCGCCCTGCTGGTGGGGGCGTTCGTGCTGCCGCCGTCGGGCATCTCCTACCCGTTGCTGACCGCGGTCGGCGTCGGCTACCTGCTGGCCGCGTTCGGCTACGCCCACCTCACCCGGCGGCACTGACCGGCGTTCAGAGCTCGGGGACGCACGGTCCGCCACCCACGACAGCCAGCCCGGTCAGGTCGCCGGGGGCGAAGTCGGGGACCCCCCGGCGTGCCTCCGGGTACATGAGCTGCTCGGCGTCCTCCACGTGCGCCAGGCCGACGAGGTGCCCCAGTTCGTGCAGGACGATGGCCCTCGCGGTCTCGGCGCCGTCGCGGAAGGCGAGGATCTCCGGCATCCGCCCGGCGTCGAGCGAGACGGTTCCCGTGACGAACACCCGCGGACCCTCGCCGAGGGAGACCGCCACGCTGCCGGCCTGGCCGACCGTGTCCCCGGCCAGCGCGGGGTTCTGCTCCTCGGTCTCCCACGCGATGAGCACCGGCGCCCACCGGTCGCCGTACCGGTCGGGCTGGAAGATCGGACGGTCGAGCGTCGTGGCCTCGTCGGAGGCGCCGTCGTCGATGAACTGCAGACCGGTCACCTCCGACAGGCGCGCGATCGCCGCCCGCACGACGTCCTCACCGCCGGCGGGCGCGCCGTCGGGCCGCAGCACGTAGTGGACCGGCCGGCAGGGGTCGTAGGCCACCGGGGTGACGCCGTCGGCCTGGAAGGCCACGAAGCCGTGCGGGCCGCCTTCGGGTGGCGGCTCGAGCGGACGGCCACGGGGGAAGCGGGCCTCCTCCCGCCCGGCCGTCGGGCGGTCCGGCGGGGCGGTGGGGGTCGCCGGGGCCGACGGCACCGCGGGTGCGGCGTCGAGAGTGGCCTCCGACCACGGCCAGGGGCCGGGCCCGACCAGCACGGCGGCCCCGATGCTGAGCACCAGGACGAGGCCGAGGACGACCAGGGCGCGGAACCCGGCGCGCAGACCGCGGCGGCGGCGCCGGGCCGGCGGCGGAGGGGGCGCAGCACGCCACGGGAGCGGCTGCATCGGATGACCGGCGGCCTCGTCCAGGACCCACTGCGGAACGCGCCCGGACGGCAACCGGGGGAACGGACCGTCGCCGCCGTCCGTACCGCCCTGGTCCACGTCGGGATTGTCGGCAGGACGGGGTGGGATCTGCAGTGCGGTGCGCGTGCGATCGCCGCTCAGGTCTGGGCGGCCCACCACTGGCGGAGAGCGGCCTCGGCGTCGTCGGGGTGGAGCGGACCCTGCTCGAGGCGGAGGTCCTTGAGGAAGCGCCACGCGCGGCCCACGTCCGGCCCCGGCCCCACGCCGAGGATCTCCATGATCGCGTTGCCGTCGAGGTCGGGCCGCACCCGCGCGAGGTCCTCGGCGGCCGACAGCTCGGTGATCCGCTCCTCGAGGGAGTCATAGGTCGCCGACAGCACCGCCGCACGCCGCTTGTTCCGCGTCGTGGAGTCCGAGCGCACGAGCTTGTGCAGCCGCGGCAGCAGGTCGCCGGCGTCGGTCACGTAGCGGCGCACCGCGGAGTCGGTCCACTCGCCCCCGCCGTACCCGTGGAAGCGCAGGTGCAGGAACGTCAGCCGGGACACCGCCTCGACGACGTCCTTCGGATAGCGCAGCGCGGTCAGCCGCTTGCGCACCAGCTTCGCGCCGACGACCTCGTGGTGGTGGAAGGAGACCCGGCCCCGCGCCTCGTGCCGCCGGGTGGCCGGCTTGCCGATGTCGTGCAGCAGCGCGGCCAGCCGCAGGACGAGATCCGGCGACTGTGATCCGGCATCCGCCTTCTCCAGCGCGATCGCCTGGTCGAGGACGGTCAGCGAGTGGGTGTAGACGTCCTTGTGCTGATGGTGCTCGTCGATCT
>JAOPUS010000158.1 GCA_025963345.1 Blastococcus sp.
CGTTCCGCAAGGGCATCGTGGCCGCCGCAAAGGCCGACATCCTGTCGCTGACCGCCTTCGAGGTCGGTCTGTTCGGCTGGATGGCCCTGATGGCGTTCGTGTTCTTCCCGAATCCGCACCTGATGCCTACCAGCCCGGTCTTCTGGTTCCTCATGCAGATCGGCATGATCGTCGGCTACTTCACCTCCTGGCCGGCCAACGTCTGGCTGATCCGCCGCGGCATCAAGGAGGCCATGTAGGCGGCCCGCCAGCGGTGCCGGCCGGGTGCCACGGGCTCCAGTCCGCGAGCACGACCGTGCGCCATCGTTTCCGTGGAACGCGAGTCGGTGACATTCGGAGCGCCCGAAGGGTCGGGTGATCAGGACGAGTGGCCGTCAGGACGGCAACAGTGCGGTAGGACTAGCGGGGTGCAGACCGCCGAACTGCGCAGGCGCTTCGCCTCGAGCCCGGTCGGCCACCTCTCCACGGTGCGGCCGGACGGCCGGCCGCACGTCGTCCCGATGGTGTTCGCGCTCGTCGACGACACGGTGTACTCGGCCGTCGATGCCAAGCCGAAGCGCTCTCGCCACCTGCAGCGCCTGGCGAACGTCCGCGCCGACCCCCGCTGCGCCGTCCTCGTCGACCACTACGAGGACGACTGGCGACAGCTGTGGTGGGTGCGAGCCGACGGGCGCGGCGACGTGGTGGACGAACCGTCCGCTGCCCATCCCGGAATCGAAGCGTTGGTGCAGCGGTTCCCCCAGTACCGCGACGAGCCGCCGTCCGGACCGCTCCTCGTGGTCACCGTCCACCGGTGGACCGGCTGGGCCAGCACGGCCTGATGTGAGGAGAACGCGGTGAACATCGGAATCGGCATCCCGAACAGCGTCCGGGGCACCACGGGCCCGCAGTTGCTGGAGTGGGCCCGGCGGGCGGAGGCCGCGGGCTTCTCGAGCCTGGGGACGATCGGGAGGGTGGCGTACCCGACATACGAGGAGCTGACCGTCTTCGCGGCCGCCGGTGCGGTGACCGAACGCATCCGGTTCGTGTCCAACATCCTGGTCGGGCCGGTCCGGAGCACGGCCCTGCTGGCGAAGCAGGCTGCCACGGTGCAGGAGTTGAGCGGCGGACGGCTCACCCTCGGCCTCGGCGTCGGCGGCCGAGAGGACGACTTCCTGCTCACCGGGCGCGACTTCCGTGCCCGCGGCCGGCTGTTCGACCAGCAGCTGGCCGACCTGCGGCGGGCCTTCGCCGGCGAGCCCCTCCTGGAGGGCAGCCTGGCGGTGGTGCCAGATGCCGCGGCCGGGGGCGTGCCGATCCTGATCGGCGGGACCACCGACGCGGCTGTCCGACGGACGGTCGAGTTCGGTGTCGGGTGGACCGCGGGCGGGGTGCCGCCGCAGATGGTCGCGCCGTTCGTCGAGCGCGTCCGCGCCGCCTGGCGGGACGCCGGCCGTGAAGGATCGCCGCAGATCGTGGCGCTCAACTACTTCGGCCTCGGCGACACCGAGGAGCAGTCGCGGGGCTACCTGCTCGACTACTACGGCTTCCTCGGCCCCGACACCGCAGAGATGATCGCCAGCAGCGCGCACCGATCGCCCGAGGCGGTCAGGGACGTCATCGCAGGGTTCGAGGAGGCCGGCGTCGACGAGCTGATCCTCGACCCCACCGTGGGCGACCCGGCGCAGGTCGACCTGCTCGCCAGGACCGCCCTTGGCTGAGCGCCACCACCGGCGGGTGCCCGAGGTGCCGCGCGGATGGCGTCGAGCCAGGCAGGACGATCCGGCATCACCCATCCCGGCGCTGGTCAGTAGTCCCGTGGGCTGTCCCTATCCTTGTCCCGGGGCTTGTTCGCATGTCCCGCCGACGTAGGGGAACAACCCCGATGACCTGCGCTGTCGGCGCGGGTGAACAGGCTGGGCCCGTCAGTGACGTGGCGCGGCGGCCCACAGCCGCAGCGAGCCCGCGGGGAAGCCGATTTCGCGGTGGAGGTCGGCGATGTCCGAGGGGGACCAGCTGCGTCACCGCACATGCCGTCGAGGTTCATGCGCTGTGTCGCCGGGCTGAGGGCGCCGCCCTTCATCCTCGCGCCAGCCCACCCGATCATGCGCCCGGCCTGCGTCCGCAGGCTGGCCGCGTACGTCCGCCGCCACGCCGCCACGCCGGTCACGGTGGTCCGGAACCCGGGGCGCCTCCTATCGAGGAGGAATGGCAACCAACCGAAAATGGTGGATGCTGCTGCCCGCCGTCAGCCGGCAGGTCAGGCTGCGGCTCGCTGGATCGGGGTCCCGTCAATGCAGAGGGTGACCGGGATGTTGCCGCGAGTGGCGTTGGAGTACGGGCACCGCTCGTGCGCGCGGTCCATCAGGTCTGCGGCCTCGGCCGGCGACAGGTGCGGGGCGTGCAGGTCCAGGCTCACCTGCAGGCCGAAACCGCCGTGCCCGGTCGGACCGATCCCGACGCGCGAGGTGATCGTGCAGTCACCGGCATCGAGCCCTCGGCCCTGGGCCACCCCCAGCAGCGCGGACTGGAAGCAGGCCGCATAGCCGATCGCGAACAGCTGCTCGGGGTTGGTGCCGGGACCGCCGTCCCCGCCCATCTCCGCGGGGGCCGACAGCTGGACGTCCAGGCGACCGTCGGTGGTGCGGCCGTGGCCGGCACGACCGCCTTCCACGACCGCCTCGGCGGTGTAGAGAATCCTGGGCAACGGCCTCGCTGGCATCGTGCTACCTCCCTGGCGGGCGCCTGGCGAAGGTGCGCGCCCTCGCACCAACGATGGGCTCCCACCGGCGGGGTGTCGTGGTGGCGACCGCCCGACGTCGCCACCCGCCAACGCCAACCCGACCTACCCACCAGCAGCAATGGTGCAGAACCGCGGGCGTGTCCGGATCAGCCGGCGGGCGCTTCTCTGACGGTGTTCGGCCGGCCGGGCGAGGCGGGTGCGAAGGGCGCATGTGCGGCTCCCGTGACGGGAGAGCGCGATCCCAACGGCGGCGCTGGACGCGGCATCGCAGGAAGGGGAAGGCTTCGGGTCACCCCCGGGAGGCCGGGAGCAGCCGTGGGAAGCCGAGACCAGGAGCCAGGCGGCGAGCGATCTGCGCACCGCGCAGCCGCCGGTGCAGGGCCCTCGGAGTGTCCGGGTGCTCCGCTTGTTGGGCCCCTGCGGGCCTCGCTCGACGACGAGGTCGTGCGGTGAGTTCCGACAAGGAACTGATGAGGCGCGCCGCCGCGACCGCCGCTGGAACGCGGAGTTGGTGTTCTCGGAACGCCTGTGCGGCCGGTGATCTGCTCGTGCAGGGCGAGCGGGTCGACGCCGCACCCGGCGCGAGCAACCGACCCGACCGTGCTCACGGTCGGACGAGCAGGGCCACTGCGGCGGTTCCGCCGGCGAGGACCACTGCGACCCGCAGCACGGTGGCCGGCAGGCGCCGAGCGATCCGTGCCCCGAGGTATCCACCACCGACCGAGCTCACCGCGAGCAGGGCCACGACGACCCAGTCGACCTCGGCCACGACCGCGAAGACGGCGCCGGCCACCACGTTCGAGGCCATGACGGAGAGGGTCCGCAGCGCGGCGACGAAGCGGAAGTCGATGTCCAGGCCGAGCGCCAGGGTCGCGATCATCATCACGCCGGCTCCCGCGCCGAAGTAGCCGCCGTAGATGCCGGTGAGGAAGACGAAGAAGGTGGTGAGCGGCGAGAGCGTGACCCGGGCGGCCGGCTGTCCCGACGAGGCCCGACGAGCCGCGAGCCAGGAGGACAGGCGCGGCTGGACCCCGACGAGCACGCAGGTGCCCAGGATCAGCCAGGGCACCACAGCCTCGAACACGCCGGAGGGCAGGGCCAGCAGGAGGGCCGCGCCCACGCTGCCGGCGAGGCCCGCCAGCAGGACGACCCGGACGGTGATGCCGGGGTGGAGGCGCAGCTCTCGACGGAAGCCCACGGC
>JAOPUS010000177.1 GCA_025963345.1 Blastococcus sp.
ATGGTGCCCAGGACATCGGGGAGGCCGACCTTGTCCAGCGCCGAGGCGAGGAACTGGGCGGCCCCGGGCGGGGTCCGGAGGACCGCCAGGTTGGCGCTCCCCTCGGCGTTGGTGAGCAGGTCGGCCAACAGGCGGGTGAGCCGGGCGGGCGCGGCCTGCGCGGGTCTCAGCGGGGCGTTCTCCGGCGGCAGCACGTAGCTGGCCGGGGCGCCGTCGGACCCGCGCAGCTTGACCGCGCCGAGCTCCTCCAGGTCGCGCGACAGCGTGGCCTGGGTGACCTCGATGCCGGACTCGGCCAGCAGCGCGGCCAGCTGGGTCTGCGAGGTGACCGGCTGCGCCTCGATCAGCTCGGCGATCCGCGCCTGCCGGGCCGAACGGGTCAGGGCGGCGGTCACCCGGATCGCTCCAACAGCCAGACAAGCAAGGCCTTCTGGGCGTGCAGCCGGTTCTCCGCCTCGTCCCAGACCGCGCTCTGCGGCCCGTCGATCACCGCCGCGGCGATCTCCTTGCCGCGGTAGGCCGGCAGGCAGTGCAGGACGACAGCATCGTTGGCGGCCCGGCCGAGCGCGGCCTCGTCGACCGCGTACGGCAGGAACGGCGCGATGCGGGCGTCGTACTCGTCCTCCTGGCCCATCGACACCCACGTGTCGGTGGCCAGGACGTCGGCACCGTCCGCGGCAGCCGCCGGATCCGCGGTCCAGAGGACCGACCCGCCGGTCTCGGCAGCGATCTCCGCCGCCCGCTTGAGGACGCCGGGGTCGGGCTGGAACTCCTCGGGCGAACCGATCCGCACGTGCATGCCGGCCGTCGCACCGCCCAGCAGGTACGAGTGCGCCATGTTGTTGGCACCGTCACCGAGATAAGTGAGCGACCGCCCGGCCAACGAGCCCTTGCGCTCGATGACCGTCTGCAGGTCGGCCAGGATCTGGCACGGGTGGTACTCGTCGGTGAGGGCGTTGACCACCGGCACGCGGCTGACCGCGCCCATGGCTTCGATCCGGTCCTGGCCGAAGGTGCGCCACACGATCGCGGCGGCCTGGCGGTCGAGCACCCGGGTCGTGTCCTCCACCGGCTCGCCGCGGCCGAGCTGACTGCTGCCGGCATCGATGACCAGCGGGTAGCCACCGAGCTCGGCGACGCCGATCGAGAAGGACACCCGGGTGCGGGTGGACGGCTTGTCGAAGAGGACGGCGACCGCGCGCGGGACTCCGTTGGGGGCGGCCAGCGGGGTGGGCGCCTCGGTGGTGTGCCGGGTGGCCTTGACCGAGGCCGCCAGTGCCAGCACCTCGGCCTGTTCGGCCGGGCTGAGGTCGTCGTCCTTGAGGAAGTGCCGGGTCACTGGTTCGTCTCCTGGAGAGCAGCGTCGAGTGCGGCGGGCAGGGCTGCCACGAAGGCGTCCACCTGCGCGTCGCTGAGGACGAGGGGCGGTGCGAGCCGGAGCACGCCAGGTGCGACGGCATTGGTGAGGAAGCCCGCGGCCCGCAGCTGGACCTCGAGCGCGGCGGCGACGTCGGCCGTGAGGACGACGCCCAGCAGTGCGCCCCTGCCCCGCACCCCGCTGATGCCGGTGTGGCCGAGCCCCTCGATGCCGGCGGTGAACCGGTGCTCGAGCTCCTTGGCCCGCTCCAGCAGTCCCTCGTCGCGAATGGTGTCGAGCACCGCGAGCGCGGCTGCGGCGGCGATCGGGTTGCCGCCGAAGGTCGAGCCGTGGGCGCCCGCCGTCATCAGGTCGGCCGCCTCGCCGAAGGCCAGCGTGGCGCCCATGGGCAGCCCACCACCCAGTGCCTTCGCGAGGGTGATCAGGTCCGGCTGCAGGCCGTCGGCCTGGTGGGCGAACCAGTGGCCCGTGCGGCCGATCCCGGTCTGCACCTCGTCGAGGGCGAACAGCGCGCCGGCGCTCCCGGCCGCCGAGGCCGCTGCGGCGAGGTAGCCGGAGGGGGCCGGCAGCACGCCGCCCTCCCCCAGCATCGGCTCGAGCAGCACCATCGCGGTCTGCTCCCCCACCACCGCGGCGAGCGCCTCGGCGTCCCCGTAGGGCACGTACCGCACGCCGCCGGGCAGCGGGGCGAAAGCGGCGGCCTTCGACGGCTGCCCGGTGAGGGCGAGGGCGCCCATCGTGCGGCCGTGGAAGGCCCCCTCCGCGGTGATCACCTCCGGACGGCCGGTGAGCCGGCTGATCTTGAAAGCCATCTCGTTGGCCTCGGCGCCGGAGTTGCAGAAGAAGACCCGTCCGGGCCGACCGGCGAGGTCGAGCAGCCGCTCGGCGAGCTGCAGGCCCGGCTCGTGCATCGCCAGGTTGGAGACGTGCCCGAGCTTGTTCGCCTGGGCGGTGATGGCCTCCACGACCTTCGGGTGCGCGTGGCCGAGGATCGTCGTCGCGATGCCCCCGAGCAGGTCGGTGTACTCGCGGCCGTCGACGTCCCAGACGTTCGCGCCGACCCCGTGGTCCAGCGCGACCGGAGGGGTCCTGTAGTTGCCCATCATCACGGCCGACCAGCGAGCGGCCAGCTCCTCGGTGTGCGTCATGTCGCTGTGCCCTCCTTCTCGGTCGGCGAGGCAGGGACGACCATCGTCCCGGTGCCTTCAGTCGTGAACATCTCCAGCAGCAGGGCGTGCGGCATGCGGCCGTCGACGACGGTCG
>JAOPUS010000218.1 GCA_025963345.1 Blastococcus sp.
GTGCTGTCCCTCGTGCTGCTGGCCGTCTCGCTGGCCACGCTGCTCCTGCTGCGCGACCGCTGGCTGGGTCGGTCGGGGACACCGGTCGCATGAGTCTGTCGGCACGGGTCGTGGTCCGGCGCGGATCGCTCGTCCTCGACGTCGAGGTGGACGTCGCCGACGGCGAGGTGCTCGCCGTCCTCGGTCCGAACGGGGCGGGGAAGTCCACGCTCCTCCGCGTTCTCGCGGGGCTGCTGCCCGCCGACGACGGCCGTGTCACGGTCGACGGCCTCGCCTGGGACGACGTCCCCACCCGGACGCACCTCCCCGCGCATCGGCGGTCGCAGGGTGTCGTCTTCCAGGACGCGCTGCTCTTCCCGCACCTGACCGTGGGAGAGAACGTCGCGTTCGGGCTCCGGACACGGGGGATGCGGAAGGCGCCCCGGGTCGAGGCGGCCGCGGGCTGGCTCGCCCGCGTCGGCTTGGCGGGCCTGGCCGACCAGCGGCCGGGAGCGCTGTCCGGCGGACAGGCCCAGCGGGCGGCGCTGGCCCGGGCCCTCGTCGGCAACCCGGCGCTGCTGCTGCTCGACGAGCCGCTCTCGGCGCTGGACGCCCGGACCCGGCTCACCGTCCGCGCCGAGCTGCGCCGGCACCTGGCCGAGTTCGCCGGCTGCACGGTGCTGGTCACGCACGACCCCGTCGACGCGATGGCGCTGGCCGACCGCGTCGTCGTCGTCGAGGACGGCCGCGTCGTCCAGGCCGGGACGCCCGCCGAGGTGAACCGCCGCCCACGCACCGACTACGTGGCCCGTCTCGTCGGGCTCTCCCTGCTGCCCGGCACGGGAACGGGGCGGAGCGTCCGGCTGGACAGCGGGGGCGAGGTGGCCGTCGCCGACGAGGCGTCCGGGCCGGTGTTCGCCGCCGTCCGCCCGGAGTCGGTCGCGCTCTACCTGGCCCGGCCCGAGGGCAGCCCGCGCAACGTGTGGCCCGCGACGCTGGTCGGCGCCACCCCGCATGGTGCGACGGTGCGCTGCGAACTGGCCGGGGAGGTGCCGCTGGTCGCCGACGTCACCGCGACCGCCTTCGCCGAGCTCGGGCTCGTCCCCGGCGCGCCGGTCTGGGCGACGGTGAAGGCCTCCGAGGTCGCCGTCTACGCCCGCTGACGAGCCGCAGAAATGGCCATCTCTGCGGTTCTGGGAGGGTGGGCGGGTGAGTTCCGGAGCCCCCGTCGTCGCCGCCGTCGTCCTCGCCGCTGGGGGAGGCCGCCGCTACGGGATGCCGAAGGCACTGGTCGAGCACGAGGGCAGCCTCCTGGTCGAGCGGGCGGTGCGGACCGCGACGGCGGTCTGTGACCCGGTGCTCGTCGTGCTCGGCGCGCAGGCGGTGGACGTCTGGCGGTCCGCCGATCTCGGCGGGGCCACGGTGCTGGCCAACAAGGACTGGGAGACCGGGATGGCCTCCTCGCTGCGTACCGGCCTCGACGGGCTGCGCGGCTGGCCGGGGCCGGTCGACGCGGCCCTCCTGCTGCTCGTGGACATGCCGGGCATGACCCCGGAGGCGCTGGCCCGCGTGGCCGAGGACGCCTCCCCCGACGCGCTCGCGGTCGCGACCTACGACGGGGTCCGCGGTCACCCCGTGCTGATCGGCCGGGAGCACTGGGCCGGGGTGATCGAGACGGCGACCGGCGACGAGGGCGCCCGCCGGTACCTGGCCGCCCACGACGTCCTCGAGATCGACTGCACCGGCCTGGCCGATCCGACCGACCTCGACGTCCCGCCGTCCGGAGTACCTTCGGCGCCGTGATCGCCCGGGTCGTCGACGAACCGCTGTCCGTGGCCGAGCACGAGGACGCCGTGGCCGACAAGGCCGCCGGCGCCGTCGTCTCCTTCGCCGGTGTGGTCCGTGACCACGACGGCGGCCGATCGGTGACCGAGCTCGAGTACGTCGGCCACCCGACCGCGCCCGACGTGATCCGTGAGCTGGCGGAGGAGTTCGCGGCGCGCCCCGACGTGCACGCCGTCGCCGTCTCGCACCGGATCGGTCTGCTCGGGATCGGGGACGTCGCGCTGGCCTGCGCGGTGAGCGCTTCGCACCGCGGTCAGGCGTTCGCGACCTGCGCCGAACTCGTCGACGAGGTGAAGAAGCGGCTGCCGATCTGGAAGCGGCAGGTCTTCACCGACGGCGAGGAGGAATGGGTGGCCTGCCCCTAGAGCGGCGGGTCAGTGCCGGGGCTCCAACCGGGCCTCGACGAGCTTGGTGGCTCCCGCAGCGCGGGCCTCCACGTCGTCGCAGCGTTCGCGGACCCGGTCGAGCATCTCGGTGTCGCCGAGCGGCATGGTCGCCAGCATGCGGTCGGCCTCACCCATCTCCGGGGAGTCCAGTACGGCGTCCACCAGGCGGCTCCGCGTGCCGCCAGGGAGCTGCCCCGACGCCACGTGCAGGTCGGAGTGCACGACTCCCGGCTCGTCGGTGAGATGCACTTCGGCGCTGGCCAGAGTGCGCCCGTCCGCCTCGATCAGGATCGTCTGGTCGTCGTCGGATCGCGTCACGCTGTGTCTCCTCATCTTCAGTCGTTTGGGCGAGGCGCTGGGTAGGCCTCGCGGGACAACCCCCAACGGGGCAGGCGACGGCACGACGCTGCACGGTCGGACACCAGCTTCACCCACCGTGGCCGCGGATTCCCATGACGGGTGTGGCGCGCATCACTCTTCGGGCGCCGCGCCGCGCCAGTGAGCGCTGAGCGACGGTCACGTAGCGCCGCGCCATCGTCGGACGCGGGATGCTGACCCTAGGGCGCCGGCAGCGGTGGAGTCTGGAGGCCGGCGGCGAGCAGGGTGCTGAGCATTCGCGCGATCGTCTCCACGAGCCGTAGGTCGCGCGCGGCGCTGAGCGGCTTCGCCCGGAAAGCGACGCCGCAGACGGTGCCGAACAGCTGCCGGTCCGGCGTCACGAGCGGCACACCGATGTAGGCCGCGACCTCGTGGGCCAGCCCCTTCGTGAGCGCCGCGTAGGCGGGGACGGCCGCGGTCACCGTTGCGACCCGGGGTGCCCTGCCCTCGATCATCTGGCGGCAGAAGCTCTCCGCCCACGGGAGCCGGGCGCCGGTCCGGACCGATCCCTCGGGATAGGAGCACAGGACGATCTGGCAGTCGTCGATGACCCGGGTGACCATCCAGACGTCCCAGCCCACGTGGTCGTGCAAGAACTCCAGCGCTCCCCTGGCCGCGGAACCCCAGTCCGGCCAGGGCGCGACGTCCCCGATCCCGCTCGGAACCACGTCGTATCTGTTCCCTGATACGGACGGGTCAATCCCGTTCCGGTTCAGTCTCCGAACTCACGTACCGGGAGCCCTGCGATCCCGACGTCCGTACGGAACAGCGATCCGGCGAACGGGTCGTCCCCGGGCGCGAGGCCCTCCCGCGACGTCGTGACGAACAGCTGGTCCAGGCGCGGGCCCCCGAAGGTGCAGGCGGTCACCTGTGCGGTCGGCACCTCCACGACGTCGTCGAGCACGCCGGCCGGGGTGTAGCGGTGCACCACCCCGCTGCCGTAGAGGGCCACCCAGACCCCGCCCTCGGCGTCGACGGTCAGTCCGTCGGGATTGCCGTCGTCGGGCATCTGGACGAAGGGACGGCGCCCGGTCAGGCCGGCGTCCCGGTCGTAGTCGAAGACGTCGATGCGGTGGGTCGCGGTGTCGTCGTAGTAGGCGAGGGACCCGTCAGGGCTCCAGTCGAGGCCGTTGGACACCGTGACGCCCGCCAGCACGGCACGGACGGTCCCGTCGGGGTCGAGTCGGTACAGGGCGGCGGCGCCGGGCCGCTGGTCGTAGGCCATCGAGCCGCACCAGAAACGGCCGTCGGGGTCGCAGCCGCCCTCGTTCATCCGCACCCCGGCGTCGGACCACACCGGCTGCAGCGGCGTGAGTGTCCCGTCGGCGCCCTCGAGGGTGAAGCCCCGTTCGACGGCGATGACCGCCCCGCCGCCCCGGCGGGGCCGCAGCGCGGCGGCGACGCCCCCGACATGACGGCGGCGCACCGTTCCGTCCTCGGCCAGGGAGAGGACGTCGCCGGCGAGCATGTCCACCCACCGCAGTCCACCCCAGCGGTCCGACCAGACGGGTCCCTCGGCGTGGTACGCGACCGGACCGGTCACCTGCTCGGCACGCACGCCTGGGTCGCCGTCCGGTCGTCAGCGGGCGCCGGTGAGCCCGTCGTCGTCGTGGCGGCGCTCGTCCCGCTCGAGCTGGTCCTCCTCGGCCTCGGCCTCCATCACGTGGGCCTCGCCGGCGACAGTGGCCGCCGCGTCGCCGTGGGACTCGCCGTAGACCTGCTCCGCCCGGCCCAGTAGTTCCTCGGCCTTCGCCTTCACCTTGTCGAAGATGCTCATGGGTCCATCCTTCCGCAGGTCAGCGACCGGTCAGCCACCGTGGCACCGGTCGGCTTCCGCGGCCCGGTCCGCTCCTCGCTCGTTCCTCGCTGCGATGCTCCCGGGCCTGTCAGCCTCCGGCGAACGGGGGCAGGACGTCGACGACGGCCCCGGGTGACAGCTGCAACGCCCGGTTGCGGGTCGTGGTTCCGTCGACGAGGAACGAGCAGGCGGTGAGCACCCGCTCCAGCTTCTCGCCGTGCGCGTCGACGATCTGGCCGACGAGCTCGTCGAGGGTCGCCGCGTCGCGGCTCTCGGTGTCGACGCCGGAGGCCGCCCGGGCGCCCGCGAAGTAGCGGACGGTGACGGACATGCTCAGCCCCCGATCGCCGACATCGGCCGGCTGGGCTGCAGGAAGCTCGGGTCGTCGATGCCGTGGCCGGGAAGCTTGCTCAGGGTCGCGATCCGCCAGCGGTCGGCCAGCTCCTCGTCGGTGGCACCCTCGCGCATCGCCGTCCGCAGGTCGGACTCCTCGCGCGCGAACAGGCAGTTGCGGATCTGCCCGTCCGCGGTGAGCCGGGTCCGGTCGCAGGCGCCGCAGAAGTTGCGGGTGACCGACGCGATGACTCCGACCGTGGCCGGTCCGCCGTCCACGAGCCAGCGCTCGGCCGGCGCCGAACCGCGCTCTTCGACGTCCGGGGTGAGCCTGTGCGCGGCCGACAGCCGCTCGAGGATGTCCTCGGCGGTCACCATCTCGCCGCGGGTCCAGGCGTGGTGGGCGTCCAGCGGCATCTGCTCGATGAAGCGCAGCTGGTAGTCGTGCTCCAGGCAGAAGTCGAGCAGCGGCAGGGCGTCGGCCTCGTTGATCCCGCGCAGCAGGACGGCGTTGACCTTCACCGGGGTGAGTCCGGCCGACTGGGCAGCGGCGAGACCGGCGATGACGTCGTCGAGGCGGTCCCGGTGCGTCAGCTGCTTGAAGCGGTCGCGGTCGACGGTGTCCAGGCTGCAGTTGATCCGGTCCAGCCCGGCGGCGGCCAGGGCCGGCGCGACGCGGGCAAGTCCGATGGCGTTCGTGGTGAGGCTGACCTCGGGGCGGGGAGAGAGCGCCGTGGCGGCGGCGACGATGCCGACCAGGCCGGGGCGCAGCAGCGGCTCGCCGCCGGTGAACCGGACCTCGTCGATGCCGAGCTGTTCAACGCCGATCCGCACCAGCCGCGAGATCTCCTCGTCGGTGAGCACCTCGACCTTGGGCAGCCAGTCCAGGCCCTCGGGCGGCATGCAGTAGGTGCAGCGCAGGTTGCACCGGTCGGTCAGCGAGACCCGCAGATCGGTGGCCACGCGGCCGTGCCGGTCGACCAGCCCACCGCTCCCGGGCAGGGCGTCCTCGGCGGGGCGCACCCAGGGGTCGGGCAAGGGGCTGCTGCTCACAGGCCGAATGTAGTGCCGGAACGGGCAAAATGCGGTCCGGGGTCGTCGGCTTTCACGGCTAGGCTCGCCCTGCCACCCGAGAGACCGGCGGAGGACTACCCGCACTCGCTTGTGGCCAGAGAGCGCGAGAGAACCCGTGTCGGCCCGCACCGTCCTCAGCCCGTACGCCCGCCTGTTCACCGTTCCGGGGTCGGCCGCGTTCTCCTTCGCCGGCTGGGTCGCGCGATTGCCCATCCCGATGCTGGCCCTCGGGGCGGTGCTGCTGGTCGCTGGGGAGACCGGCAGCTACGCCCTGGCCGGCGCCGTCTCCGGGACGCTCGCGCTGAGCTTCTCCGTGGCCAGCCCCCAGTGGGCCCGGGCGATGGACCGCCGTGGCCAGGGCGCGATCCTGCGCTGGGCGATGGCCGCCTATCTCGTCTCCGGCGTCGCCTTCGTCGGCGTGGTCGTCACCGACGGGCCGCGGTGGAGCTGGTTCGCGCTCGCCGCGCTCACCGGCGCGAGCGGTCCCAACATCGGGTCCCTGGTGCGCGCCCGCTGGGCCGAGGCGCTCGAGGACCCGATGCGGCGGCAGACCGCGTTCGCGCTGGAAGCCGTCGTCGACGAGGTGGTCTTCGTCGTCGGGCCACCCCTCGTCACGCTGCTGGCCACGCTCGTCGCACCGCCTGTGGGCTTCCTGACCGGGATCGTCCTGGGGGCGGTCGGCGGGTTCTGGCTGGGCGGCCAGCGGGCCACCGAGCCGGCGGCGCAGCCCGTCGACCCGGCGGCGCCGGTCCGCCGGTGGGCGGCCCTGAACGCCACCGTCCTCGTCGTCGCGGGCAGCTACCTGGCCGTCGGGGTCGTCTTCGGGGCCATGGACGTCGTGGTCGTGGGATTCACCGACGCCGAGGGCGCCCCCGCCTTCGCCGGCCTCGCGCTGGCGGTCTACGCCGGGGGCAGCCTGGTCGCCGGGCTCGCCTACGGAGTGGCCCGCATCCCCGGCACGCTGACCAGCCGCTTCCTCGGGACCGCCGTCCTCTTCGGCCTCGCGGCCCAGTTGCTGTGGGGCGTCGGCTCCCTGGCCGTGCTCGTCGCCGCGGGGTTCGTGGCCGGGCTGACGATCGCGCCGGTGCTGGTCTCGGGCCTGTCCCTGGTCGAGTCGCGGGTGCCGCGTACCGCCCTGACCGAGGCACTGTCCTGGACCACGACCGGGCTGACGCTCGGGGTCACCGCCGGGTCCGCCCTGGCCGGCGTCGCGGTGGACCGCTGGGGCGCGGAGTCGGCGTTCGCCGTCCCGGCCGTGGCCGCAGCGGTCGCCGCTCTCCTCGCCCTCTGTGGCGCACCGCTGCTGCGGCGATCCGAGCCGGAGGCCGGGGCGTTCCCGCAGGACGGAATCGGCCGGGTGGACCGGCCGGCCGCAGGGTAGATGCTGTCTTCGGCAGGCCGCGCACACGTTTGCGTGGCGCCCCTCGATCGGAAGGACCTCCCTGTGGCAGCCGTGCCCACGATTTCCCTCAACAACGGCGTCGAGATCCCCCAGCTGGGCTTCGGTGTCTTCCAGATCCCGCCCGGCGAGACGGTGAAAGCCACCGTCTCGGCTCTGGAGATCGGCTACCGGCACATCGACACCGCGCAGATGTACGGCAACGAGCGCGAGGTCGGCCTGGCCGTCCGTGAGTCCGGCATTCCGCGCGACGAGGTCTTCGTGACCAGCAAGCTGAACAACAACCGGCTCGAGCGCGACGACATCCTGCGCTCGTTCGACGCGAGCCTCTCCGATCTGGGCTTCGACCAGCTGGACCTCTTCCTGATCCACTGGCCGCTGCCGGCGGTGGCCGACTACGTGGCGCGGTGGAAGGTCATGGAGGAGATCTACGCCAGTGACCGGGTGCGGGCGATCGGCGTCTCGAACTTCCAGCCCCACCACCTGAGCAACCTCTTCGGCGCCTCCGAGGTGCGGCCGGCGGTGAACCAGGTCGAGGCGCACCCGTTCCTGAGCCAGGACGAGCTGCGGGCCTTCGACGCCGACCACGAGATCGTCACCGAGGCGTGGGCGCCGATCGCGCGCGGCAAGGTGAACGAGGACCCGGTCATCACCGAGATCGCCCGCCAGGTCGGCAAGACCCCGGCGCAGGTCACCCTCCGCTGGCACATCCAGCGGGGCGACGTCGTCTTCCCGAAGTCGGTGACCCGCAGCCGCGTCGAGGAGAACTTCGACATCTTCGACTTCGAGCTCGACCAGTCGGCGATGACGGCCATCTCCGCGCTGAACCGCGACGAGCGCACCGGCCCGAACCCGGACGAGTTCAACTATGTCCCTGGGTGAGGGGACGGATCCGTGTGATGTCCCGCGGTGTGGGGGCCAGAGGCTCCCCGCCGCGGGGCATTGAGCGCTCACCGCGACAGGGGAACGGCTCCTGGCTGACACTGCGGTCCGGAGGACCGCAGTGTCAGCGCTCAATCCGTCGTGACGAAGTCGATGAGCTCCTCGACGCGGCCCAGCAGCTCCGGCTCGAGGTCGGTGAAGCTCTTCACCCGGGCGAGGATCCGCTGTGCCCAGACGTAGCCGGTGTCGTCCTCCCAGCCCAGCGCCGTGCAGACGCCTTCTTTCCACGGCTGGCCCTTCGGGATCACCGGCCAGGCCGTGATGCCGACGACCTGGGGCTTCACCGCCTGCCAGATGTCGATGAACGGGTGCCCCACGACGAGGGCGTGCTCGCCGGTGATCTGCTCGGCGATCCGCGACTCCTTCGAGCCCCTCACCAAGTGGTCGACCAGCACGCCGAGCCGCCGTCCCTGGGTCGGGCGGAACTCCTTCACGATGGCGGGCAGATCGTCCACGCCGTGCAGGGGCTCGACGACGACGCCCTCCACGCGCAGGTCGTGACCCCACACCTTCTCGACCAGTTCGGCGTCGTGCTTGCCCTCGACGTAGATCCGGCCGGCGCGCGCCACTCGCGCCCGGGCGCCGGCCATGTAGGTCGAACCGGAGGCGCTGCGCATCGGGCCCGACGGCCCTGCCTGCTTCGGCCGGACCAGCACGACGGGTCGGCCGTCGACCCAGAAGCCGGGGCCGAGCGGGTACCCGCGGACCTTGCCGAAGCGGTCCTCGAGGTGGACGACGTCCTTCTCGCACCGGACCACGGCCCCCACGAACCCGGAACTCGGGTCTTCCACGACGAGGTCGATCTCGGCCTCGACGGAGGGCGCCGGCTTCTTCACGGTGCGGGGATGGACGAGGTTGTCGTACGGCGAACGGGGAGGCACCCGTTGACGCTAAACACGGCTCCCCGCTCGTCGCCGGAGGACGCGCCGTCGATGACGCGCCGCGACACGCCCGGCAACTGCCGGCACTGCGGAGAGTGAGCGCGGTCACACGCTTCTAGTTCTGATCCGCGGCATCTGGTTGTGCGCCATTGCTTCGCCCACGACCTGCAGCAATGCCTCCCCTCGACCGACAGCCCGGCCACGGGAGAGGACACGACCGGCCACCGGGACGCCGTCCCCGGGCGTGTTGACCAGGACGGACTCGTTTCGCCGGCTCGGGGCCGGTCACCCAGGCCGATGACCGCAAACCCCGCGTCACGAACAGGAGCACCGCAACGATGATCGGTACCGACACCATCCGCCGCGTGATCGGCCAGGACGTCTACGACGAGTCCGGCGAGAAGATCGGGTCCGCCGCCGAGGTCTACCTCGACGACGAGACCGGTCAGCCGGAGTGGGTCACCGTCCGCACCGGCATGTTCGGGACCAAGGAGTCCTTCGTCCCGATCCGGAACGCCGACCTGACCGACGACGGGGTCCGCGTATCTGTCAGCAAGACGCAGGTGAAGGACGCCCCGAAGATCGACACCGACGGTCACCTGTCGCCGCAGGAGGAGCAGGAGCTCTACCGCTACTACGGGATGGGCAATGGCGCGGACGGCGGTATGCAGGCGGCCGGTACGGAGACCAGTGGCGTGGCCGGCACCGACACCCGGGGCACCGTCGGCCACGACACCTCCGGCCCGACGACGGACGACGCCATGACCCGCTCCGAGGAGCGCCTGAACGTGGGCACCCGCTCCGAGGAGGTCGGCCGGGACCGCCTGCGCAAGTACGTCGTCACCGAGAACGTGACCGAGACCGTGCCCGTCATGCACGAGGAGGTTCGCCTCGAGCGTGAGCCCATCACCGACGCCAACGTCGGCAACGCGCTGGACGGCCCCGCGATCAGCGAGGAGGAGCACGAGGTCACGCTGCACGCCGAGCGTCCGGTCGTCGAGAAGGAGGCCGTGCCGGTCGAGCGCGTCCGCCTGGACAAGACCACCGTCGCCGAGGAGGCCCAGGTCAACGAGGACGTCCGCAAGGAGGAGATCGAGATCGACGGCGTCGAGGGCAGGAACCGGCGCACCTGACACCGGTGCGGGGGCGCCGGAAGCGGT
Organism: Blastococcus sp.; assembly: GCA_025963345.1. Taxonomy (GTDB): domain Bacteria; phylum Actinomycetota; class Actinomycetes; order Mycobacteriales; family Geodermatophilaceae; genus Blastococcus_B. Next base: position 10,176 of record JAOPUS010000218.1, read on the forward strand.
GCGGAGAACCGGCACCCAGGACCCGGCGGCCGGACGAGAAGCAGACTCGTCCGGCCGCCGTCTGAGCCCAGGTGGGATGCTCGGCGGTGTGAGTGAGCCCAGCGTTCAGCCGATCGTCGCCGACCTCCCGGGATTCGCGGGGCCCGACGAGCTGGCGGCTGCCCTCGAGGCCACCGGTTACCTGCCCGACGAGGGCCTGGCGACGGCGGCCTACCTGGCCCTCGTGATGCACCGCCCCCTGTTCCTGGAGGGTGAGGCGGGGGTCGGCAAGACCGCGCTGGCACACGCCCTGGCCGAGGTCACCAACCGGCCGATCTACCGGCTCCAGTGCTACGAAGGGCTCGAGGCCAGCCAGGCGCTCTACGACTGGGACTTCGGCCGGCAGTTGCTGCACCTGCGCGCGGCCGAGGCCGCGCACGCCACGGAGGACACCGAGGAGCTCGAGGCCTCGCTCTACGACCGCCGCTTCCTGCTGGCGCGTCCCCTGCTGCAGGCACTCGAGGACTCTCCCAGCGTCCTGCTGGTCGACGAGGTGGACCGTGCGGACGACGAGTTCGAGGCGTTCCTCCTGGAGGTGCTCTCGGACTTCACGATCTCCATACCGGAGCTCGGCACGGTCCGGGCCACGACGCCGCCGCTGGTGATCCTGACCTCCAACCGCACGCGCGAGGTGCACGACGCCCTCAAGCGCCGCTGCCTCTACCACTGGCTGCAGCACCCCGACTTCGACCGTGAGGTCGCGATCCTGCGCCGCCGGCTGCCGCAGGTCACCGAGCAGCTGGCCCGCGAGGTGGCCAGGGCCACCGCGAAGCTGCGCACCCTCGATCTGCTCAAGCCCCCGGGGATCGCCGAGTCGATGGACTGGGCCACCGCGCTGCACACCCTGGGTGCTCGCGACCTCGACCCGGACATCGCCGCCCGCACCCTGGGCGCCGTCCTCAAGTACCGCGAGGACACCGACCGGGTGCACGCGCTGGCCCGGGGGGCGCTCTTCGGTGAGTGACAGTCGCTCGGGAGGCATCGCCGCCCCCAGGCTCGCGCGCGACGTCGTCGACACCGTCCTCGGGTTCGCACGCACGTTGCGCCATGCCGGTGTCACCGCCTCCCCTGACCGTGTCGAGGCGATGCTCGCCGCGCTCGGTTCGCTGGACGTGCTCGATCCGACCGACGTCTACTGGGCCGGGCGCCTGACCCTCTGCGGCGGCCCGGACGACCTCGACCGGTACGACGCCGCCTTCGCCGCCTACTTCGCCGGCGAGGCACCCCGCGCCCCGCGTCCGTCGGCCCGGACCCAGCCGCAGCCGGCGATCACCGCGCCCCTCGAACCCGGCTCGGGGCAGGACGACGACACCGACATCTCCGACCTGGCGACGCAGGCCAGTGCGGACGAGGTGCTGCGCCACCGGGACGTCGCAGAGATGAGCCTCGCCGAGCGCGACCACTTGCGGCGGCTGTTCGCGCTGCTTCGGCCGGCGACCCCGATGCGCCCGGCCCGGCGCCGGAGGCCCAGCCCGCGGGGGGCGGTGCACCCGGGGCGGACCGTGCGGCGGGCGCTGCGCGACGGCGGCGAGGTGACCCGGCTGCTGCACCGCCGCCGGCGGCCGCGCCCCCGCCGGGTCGTCCTTCTGATCGACGTCTCGGGGTCCATGTCGCCCTACGCGGATGCCCTGCTGCGGTTCGCGCACGCCGCCGTCCGGGCGCGGCCGGCATCGACGGAGGTGTTCACGATCGGCACCCGGCTGACCCGCGTGACCCGGGAGATGCGGTTGCGCGACCCCGACAAGGCGCTGGCGGCCAGCGGATCGGCGATCCCGGACTGGTCCGGCGGCACCCGTCTCGGCGAGGTGCTCAAAGCGTTCCTCGACCGGTGGGGGCAGCGCGGGACGGCCCGCGGGGCGGTCGTGGTGGTCTGCAGCGACGGCTGGGAGCGCGGCGGGACGGAATTGCTCGCCGAGCAGATGGTCCGGCTGCGGCGGCTGGCGCACTCGGTGGTCTGGGTGAACCCGCACAAGGGCCGGACCGGGTACGAGCCCCTGACCGGTGGCATGGTGGCGGCGCTGCCCTCGGTGGACCACTTCGTCTCCGGGCACAGCATGGCCGCGTTCGAGCAGCTGACGGGAGTGATCCAGCGTGCGTGAGACGTTGCACGTGGAACAGTCC
>JAOPUS010000277.1 GCA_025963345.1 Blastococcus sp.
TCCGCGGCCCACACCGACAGCCGGTCGGTGGCGTCGACAGCGTGCACGGCGAGCACCTGGAGTGTGCCGTCCGGGCCGTCCACCAGGGCGACGTCGGACAGGACGCCGTGCGGCTGCTGGGGGATGACGTCCTGCCAGGCCTCCGGCGACCACGTGCCCGGGTCGGCCGGGTCGGCCACCGCGAGCCGCCATCGGGGGGTGTCGCGGTCCGACATCAGCCACAGCCGGCCGTCGCGGGCGACCCACGCGGCGGTCTGAGCGTCCACGCCGACCTGGAAGTCCCGCAGCGCGCTGTCGCCGCTCAGGTCGGCGATCCACACGTCGTCCCGCGGTGCGGTACCGGCAGACCCGGAGACGACCAGCCAGCGGCCGTCCCGGCTGGTGTGCACGCCGAAGTACGTGGTCGGGTCGCTGCCCTCGCCGTGGACGAGAACGTCGGTGTCGGCCGGGGTCCCGACCCGGTGGCGCCACACGCGGCGGTGGAACTGCTCCTCGCCGTCCGGCACGAGCTCCGGGGCGAGCCGGCGGACGTAGAACAGCTCGTCGCCGCCGGGCAGCCAGGCCACGGGGGAGTAGCGACACCGGTCGATCGGCCCGTCGACGACCTTGCCGGTCGCGACGTCGAGGACGTAGAGGCTGGACTCCTCGTCGCCGCCGGTGGACAGCTGGTAGGCCAGCCGGTCGCCCTCCCACGAAGCGGACCAGGCATCCAGCGTCGTCGTCCCGGCGGGATCGAGCGCCATGGGGTCGACCAGGACCCGCTCGGAGCCGTCGGCCTCGCGGACCCGCAGCACGGCGTGCTCCTGGCCCGGGTCGCGGCGGGTGGAGAAGGCCCGCTCGCCCCGCCACACCGGCACGCCCACTGCGCCGGCGTGCACGAGCGTCTCCAGTCGGGCGGCGAACTCCTCGCGCATCGGCAGGTCGCCGAGCACCTCGGCCGTGACGGCGTCCTCGGCCTCGGTCCACGCCCGGGTGCGCGGGTCGGCGGCGTCCTCGAGCCAGCGGTACGGATCGGCGACGCGGTGTCCGTGCAGGTCCTCGACGAGGTCGAGCCGGGGGGCGTCGGGGTAGCGCATCGCACCAACGGTAGTGGCCGCCGGGATGCCGCCGAGGTGAACGGGGACACCTGAGAGCGACGATCGGGGATTCTCGGGTCAGAATGGGTCAGCCCGCGGGTCTCGGAGCCACCGGCGGTCCGCGGCGTCCGGAGGTGATCCGTGCCGCGTCTCGCGCCCGGGTCGTCGTCCGCGGGTCATCCAGGTCCGCGCCGCGACCCCGTCCCGTCGATCCTGCCTGCGCCTTCGCCGGGCACCACGAGCGCGACCCTGCTGCTCAACGCCACCTACGAGCCGTTGTGCGTGGTCTCCAGTCGCCGCGCCATCGTGCTCGTGCTCGCTGAGAAGGCCGAACCCGTCGACTCCACGGACGACGTGGTGCACGCCGAGTTGATCAGCCTGCCGGTCCCTGTCGTCGTCCGGTTGACCCGCTACGTCCGGGTGCCCTTTCCGGCGTCCGTCCCGCTGTCGCGCCGCGCTGTGTTCACTCGGGACGGACAGACCTGTGTGTACTGCGGCAGTTCGGCCACGAGCATCGACCACGTCGTCCCGCGCAGCCGGGGCGGCACGCACACCTGGGACAACGTCGTCGCGGCCTGCCGTCGGTGCAACCACACCAAGGCCGACCGGTCGCTGGCGGAGATGGGCTGGGCGCTGCCGCACCCGCCACGCACGCCCAGCGGCGCCGCCTGGCGTCTGCTGGGCACCCGCACGGTGGACCCTCGGTGGCGTGAGTGGCTGGGTGTGCCTGAGAGCGTGAGTGCATGACCTCACCGGGCACCGCCCGCCTGCTGTGGGCGCTCGGCGAGCCGTTCCACGCGCTGACCTATTTCGCGAACGAGTGCCAGACCGCCGGCGAGGCGGTCGGGTTGACGGGCTTCTGGCAGACCTACTTCGCCCTCCGGGCGGCCCCCCTGGGTGCCATCGGCCCGGAACTGGTGACGGCGACCTTCTACAACTTCGCCCCCGAGTTCGTCGCCCGCCGGGTCCCTGCCGTCTGGGAGGCAGTGACCCCGGACGCCGCCCTCGATGCCCGGCTGGCGGGCATCGACACAGCCGTGCGCCGGGTCCTGGGCGAGGAGTGGGTCTCCTCAGCTGAGGCGGTCGAGGCGTCGGAGCTCGCGGGCGCCGCGGCCGCCGCGGTGGACTTCCCTGGGCGACCGCTGGCGGCGGCGAATGCCGGGCTGTCGCTGCCGGAGGCGCCGCACCTGGCGCTGTGGCAGGCGCTCACCACCCTGCGCGAGCACCGCGGCGACGGGCACAACGTGGCGCTGGTCCAGCGGGAGATCGACGGGATCGGCGGGCACGTGCTCGCGGCCGCGGCCGGCCGCAGCACCCGGGAGTGGCTGCAGAGGGCCCGGGGCTGGGACGACGCCGCGTGGGACGCCGCCGTCGAGCAGTTGTGCGGCCGGGGATGGCTGGACGCCGACGGGATGACCGCCGAGGGCCTCGCGATCGTGGCCGCCGTCGAGGCTGACACCGACCGGCTGGCCCTCGGGCCGTGGCGGGCGCTGGGGGACTCGGCCTGCGACCGGCTCGCCGCGCTGCTCGCGCCGATGCGTCGTGCGGTCGTCGCGGCGGGGGAGTGGCCCGCGGGCAATCCGATCGGCGTGCCCGAGCCCGACTGACCTGCTCCCCGCAGAAATGGCCATTTCTGCGGGGCCCAGTCCGGTCACGCCGGAACCGGCTCATCGCGTCCCAGACGTCGACGAACCGGGTGCAGAGCGGCGCCGGACCCAGCCGCACCCGGTCGGGCGTCCGGAGGTCCGGCACCACCCGCCGGTCGACCAGGGCCTGGTCGGCTGCCACGGCTGCGGATGGGCGAACGTGACGTGCGATCCCCGGCGGCCGGGGTCTCCCGCGGCAGCCGGCCGAGCGAGTTCCCGTCCAGGTAGATCAGCCGGTCGGGGCCGTCGTCCTCGGTGCCGATGACCGGCTCCGGAAGGAGGCCAGTGGATCGGCGTCGTCGAGCGCCTCGGCGCCGGCGCGGGTCGGGTCCACGCCGTCCTGTCTACGTGACGATGCGGGAGCCGGCCTTCGGGCCGGACAGGGTGCCGTTGCGCTGGTGCCGGGCATACCACCGTCGGCCGTGCCAGCGCTGCTGGTGCCAGGCGAACAGCGGCAGGGGGCCGGGTGGGGTGAGCCAGAACCGGTCGGGCGGAGGGACCGGCGTCGACCGGCGGAGGGGAAGGTCGGCGACGACGACCTGGGCGTCGGAACCGGTGGCGACGGCGACCGGCGATCCGTCGGCGGCCCAGATGCCGGCCATCGGCTCGTACGTCCCCCGGTAGCGCAGCGGCGGCAGCCCGGGCATCGGGCAGGCCACGGCACCGCTGTGCGAACCGTGCACGAACGGGGCGCCGACGTGCCGGGCGAACCGGCCGGGTGTCTCGAGCGCTCGGGCCGCGTTGGCCCGCTCCCAGGCGTCGAAGAGCCGGTGCGGGAGCCACCTGGGCGCCGTCCACCATCCGCTGCCGCCGAGGAGGAGGTCCACCTCGCCCGCGAGCCGGCGCACCGTGCGGCTGCGCGTGAGCTCCCAGCAGACGGCCAGACCGATCGTCGTGCCGTCGACATCGACGATGCCGTCGTCCGTGCCTCCGACGTAGAGGGCGTTCTCCCACATGGTCGGCAGGTCCTTGTCGTGCCGACCCCGGATCCCGGTGCGGTCCACCGCGAGAACAGCGTTGCGGACCTCCCCGTCGGGGTCGCGTACGAGCAGGCTGCCGCTGATCAGCACGTCGTGCGTACGAGCCCACGAGCACAGGGCCTGCACTGCCGCGCCGTCGGCCGGCTGGGCGGCAGCGGCCACCTCGGGGAGGAAGGCCACGCCGGAGGTGAAGAACTCGGGCAGCGCGACGAGGCGGGCCCCGTCGCGGACGGCCTCCTTCACCGCCCGCTCGGCGAGCTCCAGGTTGGCGTCGACGTCCCCGAGGACGGCCTGCATCTGCACTGCGGCGACCCGCCGCATCGGGACGTGCTCCGTCATGTTCTCCCGCCTTCGTGACGACCGGGCAGCGATTCTGGCGGACGTGCGGACGTGCTGGTACGGGCGGGTCTAGCGTCCCCGGGCGTGACCCAGTTGCACGACCTGACTGCGCTCGAGCAGGCCGCCGCCGTCCGGGTGGGCGAGGTGAGCCCGACCCAGCTCGTCCAGCACGCGCTCGCCCGGATCGAGGCGCTCGACGCCGGGCTCGGTGCCTTCATCACCGTCACCCCGGAGCGCGCCCTGGACGCGGCCGCCCGTGCCGAGGCGCTGCTGCGTGCCGGAGGCGCGCTGCCTCCGCTGCTCGGCGTCCCGACGGCGATCAAGGACCTCAACAACACCGCCGGCATCCGGACGACGTTCGGCTCCGCGGTGATGGCCGACTTCGTGCCGACCGTGGACGACGCCGTGGTGACCAAGCTGGCCGCCGCCGGGACGATCAGCGTCGGCAAGACGAGCACGCCGGAGTTCGGCTTCCCTTGCTACACCGACAACGAGTTCGCCGGCCCCGCCCGGTGCCCGTGGGACCGCTCCCGGCTGGCAGGCGGCTCCAGCGGGGGAGCGGCCGTGGCGGTGGCGGCCGGGATGGTCCCGTTCGCCCAGGGGAGCGACGGTGGGGGCTCGATCCGGATCCCGGCCGGCATCAACGGCCTGTTCGGCGTCAAGCCCAGCCGCGGCCGCATCAGCAACGCTCCCTACGGCGGCGACGTGACAGGCCTGGGCACCAACGGCCCGCTGGCCCGGACGGTGCGGGACGCCGCGGCCATGCTCGACGCCATGGCCGGACCGGTGCTGGGCGATCCGGTGTGGGCGCCGCCGCTGCCCCCCGGGGAGACGTTCCTCGGCTACGCGGACCGGGCGCCGGGACGGCTGCGGATCGGCCGCTACCTGCAGTCCCCGATGCCGGGCATCGAGCTGGAGCCGGAGGTCCGCGCCGCGTTCGAGGACGCCTCCCGGCTGCTCGCGGACCTCGGCCACGACGTGGAGGACGCACCGCCCGGGTTGCTCGGCGACGACGTGCTGCCGTCCTTCGAGCGGGTGTGGGCCCTGGGTGGGACGACGTTGCCGGTCCCGCCGGAGCGGCTCGCCGAGCTGCGCCCGCTGACCCGTGAGTTGCGCGACCGGGGCCTGGCGCTGTCGGCGCAGGAGGCGATGGAGGCGTTGCTGGCGCTCCGGCTGTTCTCCCGCCGCTTCCTGGAGGCGACGGCGCAGTACGACGTCCTCCTCGCGCCCGTGTGCACGATGACCCCGCGCCCGCTGGGCTGGTTCGATGCCGACGGCGACGGCGCGGAGGACTTCGAACGGCAGAAGCGCTACGCCGCCTTCACCGCGCTGTTCAACGTCACCGGGCAGCCGGCGGTGAGCATCCCGCTCTACTGGACGGATTCGGGACTGCCGATCGGCAGCATGCTCGTGGGCCGCCCGGCGGACGAGGCGACGCTGTTCGCGCTCTCCGCGCAGGTCGAGGCGGCGCGCCCGTGGGCGCACCGGCACCCCGACGGATGGGACTACGCCCGCTGACCTGGGACGGTGCCGGTAGGTTGTCCGCCGTGACCGTCGTCGAGACCATCCTCGTCTTCGCCGGCGCCCCGCTGGCCGTCATCGTCCTGCTGGCGCTGTTGATCTTCGTGCCTGGCGGGCGCAAGCGCGTCCGCTACAAGTCCGGTCAGGCGTGGGACCACGCGCCGATCTGGTACGAGCCGCACCCGGACGGCCCCGCCGCCGGGCACGGTTCCCATGCGGCCCTCCCCGCCGGCTCCTCCGGCCATGCGACCGCGGGGGGTCCGCTCGGCGGCGCCCGCGGCACCTGGTGACGGGAGCCGGTGCCGTCATGTACTCCCTCGACGCCCTGATCCCCGACAGCCCCGGAGGCCGGCGATGACCCGCGCGCTCGAAGCCGAGTCCCACGACACCGCCACACGCGAGACCGCGCCGTCGCGGACCGACGAGGGCAGCAGCCTCGACTCGATCTTCAGCTTCCAGGAGCTGGCCCGGCTGGACGAGGCGCTGACCATGTCCTCCCGGGAGACCGGGCTGCGCTTCACGCTCTACATCGGTGACCTGGGCAAGCAGACCCGCGTCCGGGCCGAGGAGCTGCACAGCCATTCGGGCGCCGACCCCGCGGAGTCGGTGCTGGTCGCCGTCTCGCCGGGCCAGCGGGTCGTCGAGGTCGTCACCGGCGCTGCCGCCGCACGTCGGATCCCGGACCGTGCGTGCGCGCTGGCCGTGCTGTCGATGACCGGCTCGTTCGCCGCCGGTGATCTCGTGGGCGGCATCGTCAACGGGCTGCGGCAGATGTCGGACCAGGCCGGTCACCCGTCCGCACTGCGCCACCCCCACTGAGCCACCCTCACTGAGAAGGACCCCCGCCCTCAGGCGGGGGTCCTTTCTCAGAGATGCGCGTCGGCGTCGCACTCCCGGGCCCGCAGCGCGCGGGCGATCCCGTCCCGGCCCTCGAAGATCAGCCGGCGCAGGGGCGGGGGCTGCTCCTCGTCGGCCAGCCAGGCGTCGGCCGCCACGATGGTGCGCGGCTCGACGACCGGGGGGAACAGGTACTGGACGGCGTTCTTGGCGATCTCACCGGGACGCCGGTCCCACAGCGGCCGGAGGTCGGCGAAGTAGCGCTCCACGTACTCGGCGGTGAGCTTCCGTTGCGCCGGGTGCCAGAAGCCCAGCAGCATCGCCTCGTGCACCGCGTTGGGCACCCCGTCGTCGTGGAAGGCCCGCTGCCAGGTCTCCGCCTTCGACTCCGCCGTCGGGCGCAGGGCCCGGGCGGTGGCCGCCCGGCGCACACCGGTCGCGGTTGCGTCCCGCTCGGCCTCGGCGTCGATCTCGGCGTCCCCGGCCCCACCGATGGCGACCAGCCCGGAGAGGAACGCCCACCGCGCGTCGGCGTCGACCTCCAGGCCCTCCAGGACCCGTGACCCGTCGAGCAGGCCGCGCAGGATCTCGGCGTGCTCGTCGGTGCGGGCGGCGCTGGCGAAGGTGCGCGACCACTGCAGCTGCGCGTCGCTGCCGGCCGGTGCCGACTCGAGGGAGGCCAGGGCGTGGTCGGCCAGCATCGTCCAGCCGGTCGGCGCCCACGACGGGTCGGCATAGGAGTTCAGGGCGGTCTGCACGCGGGCCAGCAGGGACTGGACGACGCTGATCTCGGTCTCGGCGTCCACGCCGGCGAGCACCAGTTGCACCCAGTCGCGGGCGGGCAGCTCGGCGTCGCGGGTCATGTCCCAGGCGGCCGACCAGCACAGCGCCCGGGCCAGCGGGTCGGGGATGGCGCCGATCCGCGTGCGCAGGGTGGTCAGCGACCGCTCGTCGAGGCGCAGCTTGGCGTAGGTGAGGTCGTCGTCGTTGACGAGCACGAGGTCGGCCGCCGGGTGGCCGACGAGCTCGGGCACCTCGGTGCGCGCCCCGGCGACGTCCAACTCCACGCGTGAGGTGCGGGTGAGGCCGTCGGGCCCCTCGCTGTAGAGCCCGACCGCCAGCCGGTGGTTGCGCAGCACGGGGTGCTCGGGCACGGCGGTCTGCTCGATGGTGAAGCTCGCATAGCGGCCGTCGTTGGTCAGCTCGAACACCGGTCGCAGGGTGTTGACCTGGCTGGTGCGCAGCCACTGGTCGACCCACTCCGACAGGTCGCGGCCCGAGCTCTCCTCGAGCGGCGCGCGCTGACGATCCTGCACGAGCTCGCGCACATGTGGTTCGGCAACCTGGTGACGATGCGCTGGTGGGACGACCTGTGGCTGAACGAGTCGTTCGCGACCTGGGCGGGCACGCTGGCCGAGGCCGAGGCGACCAAGTGGACGTCGGCCTGGACCACGTTCGCCCAGCTCTACAAGGCCTGGGCCTACCGGCAGGACCAGCTGCCGTCCACCCACCCGATCGCGGCCGACATCCCCGACATCCACGCGGTTGAGGTCAACTTCGACGGGATCACCTACGCCAAGGGCGCCTCGGTCCTCAAGCAGCTGGTGGCCTATGTCGGGCGGGACAACTTCCTGGCCG
>JAOPUS010000435.1 GCA_025963345.1 Blastococcus sp.
GAACGGCAGCTCGTCCATCTGCACGCGGGACTTCTGCTGGCCGCAGACCTTCGGCAGCCGCCGCGGGGTGAACACCGTCGGGTCGGTCGTCGGCCGGCGCGGTGTGGGCAGCTTGGCCATCGAGTCCGGCTTGAGGTCGCACCGCAGCGCACCGAGCAGGCTCATCGCGCGGCAGCCGAAGTCCCAGCTGCCGTCGTCATTGCGGCCGCCGACGGCGTGCAGCGCGTACGGGGCGCGGAGTGCGACCTGCTCCTGGTAGGCGGTGATGGCCGCCTTCGGTGCCCCAACCTTCGGCGGGGTGAGGTTGCGCAGGTGCGGGGCTGGGCGCTCGGGGGTTGCTACTGCCCGAGGAAGTTGCGCAGCAGCCGCGGTGCGTGGCGGACCGATCACGCTGGAATCGCGCAACAGGCTGTTGCCGAACTCGTGGCTGCCCTCGACGGTGACCGGCGGCCTCCTCCCGGCCGGGACACGCCGGTTCCTGCCCCCCGGGCGCTCTGATCGCGGCACGCGCGTGCGCTTAGATTCGAATGCAGGGGCCGTGACCACACCCCGCTTTCACCCAGGGCCTGGAGGCCACGATCGCTACCGACAACTGCCCGAACTGCGGTAAGCCGACTGCCGTCGAGTACCGGGAGCGGCACGACAGCGACTACTGCTCACCCATCACGTCCCCCGCCTGCTGGGGGGATCCGTTGGGACCGGTGCACTACCTCGTCGACGTGGTGACCGACAGAACCGCCTGTGGCTCAGACGAGGGCTCCGGATCCAGCACGGACGAGGGATCCGTGACGTGCTCTGACTGCCTGGCCCGGATGTGACCCAGCAGCCGCACTGCCGAGCCGCGCGCTGGTCGCCCCCCCGGGGCCTTACCCCGTCAGCGCGCTGGCCTCGACAGGTAGCCGGTACACCCGTTCGGCCATGTCACCCAGGTGCGCGTTGACCAGTAGTGGTGCGATCCGGATGCGCCGGACCTGGGTGTTGCGCTCCCCGTAGCGCTGACGCCGCCAGTGCCCGCGCCGCACGTGCGGGGCCACCGTCTTGCCGGTCGGCTCGGCGGCGTGCGCGTGGCCGACGGTCCGCCCGACGTTGAGGACGTGCACGTCGGCGCCGTGCCGGTCAGCGTCGCGACGGACTTGCGGCGGGGGAGCGCCCGGCACGTCCAGCGCCGGGGTGGTCTGGGTGTCCGGCTCGTGCCAGTCGGCCCACGCTGCGACCGCCAGCAGGTTGTCCAGCAGCGCCCGGTAGCGGGTGCGGTCGTACCTGGCGGGGATGACGAACCGGCCCAGCACGGCCCGTCCGAGCCGGCCCGGGAGCGCGATGCACCAGGCGAACTCCTCGGCCGGTGCACCCAGGGAGTCCGCGAGCAGCAGGACCGCCTCGATCGTGCACCCGGCGAACTCCATGACCGCCCCGGCGTCCAGGGGCCCGAAGTCGCGTGGGGAGAGCTGATCCAGGGTCGCGTCGGAGGAGGACAGATGTCCGGACAGCTGGGAGGACCATGTCGAGAACGCCTCGGCCTCAGCGGGCGTCGGTTCCCGGACCGGGTCCAGCACCAGCGGCTCGGCGAAGGCCAGGAGCACCTGCGGGTAGGGCAGCGCGATCTCGGCGCGGGCGTCGTCGTCGAGTGCCTCGGAGCTGGCGAAGGCATGCGTCTGGCCGGCCGGCAGCCAGAACGGCGCGGCCACTGCCAGGCCGACAGCCGCCCGACCGAAGCTCGCCCGCTGCCGCACGCCTCCCCATTCGCTCTCGGCTGCGGCCGCAGCGAGGGACTCGGGCACGGACCCCGCGTCTTGGGCGTGCAGCCAGGACGACGTCGCCGACGCCGCGTACAACGACCGCAGCACCGCCGCCCGGCCCGGCCTGGGATGTCGGGGCGCCGTGCCCAGCAGGGTGCCGTGCGCTCCCAGGTCACGGCCCAGCACTTGGTGACTGGCTAGCCGATCTCCCCAGCCAGCCAGCAGGTCAGCCGGGCTCCCCGCGCCGAGCCGTTCCCGGATGACGGCAGGCATCGTGGGCGTCGGGCGAGGCCACGGCGGGGCAGCCACCTCACTGGAATCGGGGCTGTCGCCTGGGGCGCCCGCCGCGGCGTGCTCGTCGACGTCGGCGCCGAGAGCAGCCAGCACCGCCGCCGACGCCGGCACCGTGTGCGGCAGGGCGGGCGACGGCGCCCACGCGTACAGCGCCGCTGCCGAGTTCAGGTGGTCCGACCGGGAGGCGAGGAGCGCTTTCACCTCCCGGCCGAGCAGGTCCAGCACCGCCTGCGCCTGCGGATTCTTCGGCGGCTGGTACGCGCCGTGCGGCCCGACCAGGCCCGCGGCCTCGGCTTGGGCGAGCACGACCGGACGCACCAGGCCGACCATCAGCGCCCACCACCACCGAGGTGCGTAGACCTCGCCGTCCAGGGCCTGCCGCCGCTCGCCGCGGGCCCGTTCCAGCCGGGTGAGCCGCTGGCTGTCCAGGCGCTCGGCCGCCGGGTTGTTCATCAGCACCCCACCACCGATCAACACCTCCATCAGCGTCTCCATCCGCTCGATGGCGGACGCGCCGGCGCTGACGTCCTGGCATCGGGCCATGTAGGCCTCCCAGCCCGACAGGAGGTCGGCGGTCAGCCGGCGGGCCTCGCGCACCACGCTGGCCAACCAGTCGTGCTCGTCCTCTGCCTGGCGGGCCTGCCCACGGGTGGCGGTGATCAGTGCCTGCGCGTCCTCGCGCAAGGTGACCCGCGCAGCCGCCACCTGGTCGAGGACCGCCTGGGCCTCCCCGAGCGCCGCGGTCTCCTCGGCGATCTGCTGGCGCAGGGCCGCGATCCGCTCGAGCGCGGCTTCGTGACGACGGCCCTGGGCCCGCGCCTTGTGCTTTCCCCGGGTCACCGGAGCTCACCGGCCGGCGGCAGCTGCAGCCGGAACGTCACCGAGCGCTCGTCAGCGTTCACCGTCTCCCGCCACGCGGCCTCCTCGGCGAAGACGGCCGACAGCCGGGGCGGCACGGGAACCGCCGGGTACGCCTCCCGCAGCCGGTTGAACAGCATTCGCCGGTGGTCGACCTCTCCGACCAGGTCACCGATCTCGTCGAAGACCTGCTGGGTCAGGTCCCGGGTGTGCTCGATTTCCTCGGTCGTGCCCGAGGACCGGTCGCGAGCAGTCCGCTCGATCGCCAGCCGCAGCACACCGGCCTGCGCGATGTCGCGCTGGGCCTTCCGGCGGCGCTCCCGGAGCTCGGCGAGCTCGGCGGTCAAGGCCCGCTCCACAGACTCGAGGTCCTCGGCCGGTGCTTCTCCGTCCCCGTGAACTGGCACGGTTCGGAACCTACCGGCGTCCAACGACAGATCGCCCACTTGAGCTGGGGTCCTGTGTAGGGCTCCACCTGGCCCCACCGCCGCGGTCCGGTGCGCCCGGGCAGTCAAACCCGCCTGGGTGACGGCCCGGTCAACCTCCTTGCACCCTGGTGGTGAATAGCGGACGATGGTGTCTATTCACGAGGTTGGAGGAGCGATGGACGCGCGCGAGATCGACATGCAGGCGCTGGGTGAGCGGATCCAAGCCGCGCGTGGCAGCCGGGACTGGAACCAGACCCAGCTCGCGGCCGCGGCGGGTCTGTCTCAGCCGACGGTGTCGCGGATCGAGAAGGGGCAGCGTCCGGTCACGCTGGTCGAGGCCGACGCGGTCGCCCGCGCCCTGGAGATCCCGCTGGACACGTTGCTGTACGGCAGCGGCGTCGCAGAGCGGGTGCTGGTGGCCCTTCGGGTCGCCGAGTCCGCGGCCGACCGGGCCACGGCCGTCGGCCCGGGTGTGGAGCTGCTCGAGCTCGACGAGCGCCTGGATGCGGTGCTGGCGGAGTTCCGGCAGGAGAGCCACTCGGCGCCGGTGCGGCCCCGGCGGTCTGGTTCGCCCACGACCGTGGGTGCACGTCTGGCCTTCGACCTGCGGCAGGAGCTCCAGCTGGGCGCCGCACCGATCACCGAGCTGCCCGAGCTGATCGAGGAGGTCACCGGCGTCGACGTCGCGACGCGGCCGCTGCCCGGAATCTCCGGCATGTGCCTAGACGACCCGGGCCGGGACACCCGGCTGCTGGTCGTCAACAGCGACGAGCCGGCCGAGCGGCAGCGGTTCACCCTCGCCCACGAACTGGGCCACCTGCTGTTCGGCGATGGCGCTCACGTCGACGACCTCGACGGGGAGGACCGCGAGTCCGAGACCCGCTGCCACGAGTTCGCCCGGAATCTGCTGCTGCCGCCGGAAGGCGTCACCGGCTGGCTCAAGCGCAACACCGGCGCCACCAGCGGTCCCGTCGACGAGCAGATCGTCAGCCGCCTGGCCCGCTACTTCGGTGTCAGCTCCGAGGTGGTGAAGATCCAGCTGGAGCGTATGGGGCTGCGGCCCGACCGACCGGTGCCCAGCACGCCGACACTGGCCGCTCGCTACGGGT
>JAOPUS010000288.1 GCA_025963345.1 Blastococcus sp.
CGCGGGCGACCAGCGTGCAGAAGTGCGTCCGCACCCTCGACATCGAGGAGGTGGGCAAGACCACCCGGCACGGCACGTTCTTCCAGATGAACGGCAACTTCTCCTTCGGCGACTACTTCAAGGAAGGCGCGATCCAGCACGCCTGGGACCTGATCACCGGGTCGGTCGACAAGGGCGGCCTGGGCTTCGACCCCGACAAGGTCTGGGCGACCGTCTACCTGGACGACGACGAGGCCGCCGAGGCCTGGCACCGCATCGCCGGGCTGCCCACGGAGCGCATCCAGCGCCTGGGCATGGAGGACAACTACTGGTCGACCGGGGCCCCCGGTCCCGCGGGCCCGTGCTCGGAGATCTACATCGACCGCGGCCCCGAGTACGGCCCGGAGGGCGGCCCCGCCGTCGACACGGCCGGCGACCGGTACCTGGAGATCTGGAACCTCGTCTTCATGCAGTACGAGCGGGGGGCGGGTGAGGGCAAGGACTTCCCGATCCTCGGCGAGCTGCCGAAGAAGAACATCGACACCGGCATGGGCCTGGAGCGGGTCGCCTTCCTGCTGCAGGGCGTCGACAACATGTACGAGATCGACGAGGTCGCCCCGGTGCTGCGCCGCGCCGCGGACCTCGCCGGGGTCACCTACGGCCGTGACCACGAGTCCGACGTCCGGCTCCGGGTCGTCGCCGACCACGTCCGCAGCGGGCTCATGCTCATCGGGGACGGCGTCACGCCCGGCAACGAGGGCCGCGGGTACATCCTGCGCCGTCTGCTGCGCCGCGCCGTCCGCTCGATGAAGTTGCTCGGCGTCGACGAGGCCACCCTGCCCGAACTGCTCCCGGTCTCCCGCGACGCGATGAGCGCGAGCTACCCGGAACTGGCGACCGACTTCGGCCGCATCTCGGCGGTGGCCTACGCCGAGGAGGAGGCGTTCCGCCGCACGCTCTCGGCCGGGACCACGCTGTTCGAGACCGCCGTCACCCAGGCGAGGAAGAAGGCCGGCGCTCCGGCGCTCTCCGGCGACGAGGCGTTCTCCCTGCACGACACGTACGGCTTCCCGATCGACGTCACCCTCGAGATGGCCGCCGAGCAGGGGGTGAGCGTCGACGAGCAGGGCTTCCGCGAGCTGATGAAGCAGCAGCGCGACCGGGCCCGCGCCGACGCGCGCGCCAAGCGGACCGGCTCGGTCGACGTCCTGGCCTACCGGCGCCTACTGGCCGACCACGGGCCCACCGACTGGCAGGCCTACGACACGCTGCGCACCGACTCGCGGGTGCTCGCCCTCATCTCAGACCTGGCCGGCGAGGACAGCCTCGCCGCGGCCGCCGCGCCGGGGGAGATCACCCGCGTCCTGCTGGACCGGACGCCGTTCTACGCCGAGTCCGGCGGCCAGGTGGCCGACGCCGGCGTTCTCACCTGGGACGGTGGACGGGCCGAGGTCCTCGACGTCCAGCGCCCGGTCAAGGGCCTGGTCGTCCACCAGGTCCGCGTGCTCGAGGGGGAGCTGCGCGAGGGCGCGGAGCTCACTGCCGAGGTCGACTACGACTGGCGCCTGTCGGCCTGCCAGGCGCACTCGGGCACCCACGTCGTGCACGCCGCCCTGCGCGAGGTGCTCGGCCCGCAGGCGCTGCAGTCGGGGTCCTACAACCGCCCGGGCTACCTGCGGCTGGACTTCGCCTGGCAGGGCGCGCTCAGCCCGCAGCAGCGCACCGACATCGAGGACGTCGCCAACGTCGCCGTCCGGGCCGACCATCCGGTCACTGCCTCGTACATGACCCTGCCCGAGGCCCGGGCCTTCGGGGCGCTCGCGCTGTTCGGTGAGACCTACGGCGAGCAGGTCCGCGTCGTGGAGATCGGCGGGCCCTGGTCGCGTGAGCTCTGCGGTGGCACGCACGTGCGCGGCAGCGCCCAGATCGGCACCCTGGCGCTGACCGGCGAGTCGTCGGTCGGCTCCGGGTCGCGCCGCGTCGAGGCGGTCGTCGGGCTCGATGGGTTCCGCTACCTGGCGCGTGAGCGCGACCTGGTCCGGCAGCTCGCCGACCTGCTGAAGGCGCCGCAGGACGGTCTCGTCGAGCGGGTCAGCGGGATGCTGGCGCGGCTGCGCGACGTGGACAAGGAGCTCGCCGAGCTGCGTTCCCAGCAGTCGGTGGCGGCGGCCGGTCAGCTGGCAGCCGGCGCCAAGGACGTCGACGGCGTCGCCCTGGTCACCGGCTCGCCTGCGGGCCTCGGCGGTGGCGACCTCCGGACGCTCGCGCTCGACGTCCGTGGCCGGCTTCCGGCCGACAGGCCGGTCGTGGTCCTGCTGGCATCGGAATCCGGTGGCAAGGTGGCTCTCGTGGCCGCGCTGAACCAGGCCGCACTCGACCGGGGCCTGTCGGCCAACGACGTGCTGCGGGCGGCCGCGACGCCGGTCGGCGGGCGCGGCGGTGGGAAGGCGGACGTCGCCCAGGGCGGCGGAACGGATCCCGCGGGAATCCCCGCGGCATTGCAGGCCGGCGAGCAGGCGGTTGTAGCCGCCACAGGGAGGTAGACCACCGTGTCCGGACCCGAGCACACCAGCCCCGAGGACACCGGCCCGGTCGGCGGACGGCGGCGCGAGCTGCCGGCCGTGCCCCCGGCCCGGCCGCGGGCCACCCCGTCGGCCGCCCCCCGGCCGACGTACCACCCGACCACGGAGCTCGACCTCAGCCGTGGCTTCCCCCCGGTGTCGAACGAGACGACCGAGATCGACCTCAGCGGGGGGTGGCCGCAGCACCTGAAGGTGCCGCCGCGCCCCCCGGCGGGGCAGTCGCAGACCGGTCGGGTGCTCGGTGTGGACGTGGGCACCGTGCGCGTCGGGCTGGCGCTCTCCGACCCGACCGGCACCCTCGCCAGCCCGTTGGAGACCCTCCGGCGGGCGAAGAACCACGCCGATCTGGACCGCCTCGCCGCGCTCGTCGTGGAACACGAGGTGACAGAGGTGGTCGTGGGGGAGCCGGTGCATCTGTCGGGTGCGTCGGGCGCGTCCGCTCAGGACGCGGGCAATTACGCTCAGGAACTAGCCGACCGCATTCCGGATGTGCCGGTGATCCTGATCGACGAAAGGCTATCCACCGTGACCGCAGCCAGTCACCTGCGAGAGGGCGGCATCGACAGCCGCAAGCAGCGCGCGGTGATCGACCAGGCGGCCGCCGTGGTCATCCTGCAGCAGTTCCTCGACAGCAGGCGGCCCCGCTCGTGACCGAGCTCGCGAGGTCACGCGAAGACACAGCACGGTCCGGCACGAGTGCGGCGAGCGCGAGCGGGCTGGACTCGTGACCGACGCCGGCGGCCCCAGCGGACGTCACTCGTCCCGGGACGGGCTGCCCCCCTTCGGGGTGCCGACCTCCGAGATCCCGGCCCCCGGGATCCCTGGCTATGGCGTCCCCAGGTACGAGCCCGGCCGCTACGACCCGCCGAGCTGGAGCTCCGACCTCCCCGCGCATCCCCTCGCCGGGCCCGATCGGGCGACCGGCGGGATCCGCCGCGTCTCCGGGCTCCTCGACCGACAGTTCGACGAGACCGGTCCGGTCGTCGAGCCCGACTGGTGGGCCTACGGGTCCAGCGACGACCCGCACTACCCGCTCACCGCACGGCACAGCGGCGACGGCCGGCCCGACGTCCCGGGCTGGGACTCCCACTTCTCCGACGACGAGGGCGCCGCGCAGCGGCACCCCTCCGCGCCGCTCCCGCCCCGGCCGCCGGGTGTGTGGGACCGGTTGCATCCCCGTGAGGACGTCCACGCCGACGACGCCGAGACCGTTGCCCACCGGGCGCTCGGCGGTACCCCACTCGACAGCGGCCCGCGCGGCGGTCAGACTCCCGGGCCCGTGGGCGGACACCGCTCGGACGAGGACGACGACAGCACCGACGCGCACCCGATCGACCCGGGTGCTGCCGACCCGCGCGGCTGGGAGGACGAGACCGGCGGCCTGGAGGTCATCGGTGCCCACGTCGAGGAGGACGAGCCCCGTCGTCGGGGCCGCCGGGCTCGCCGTGCCGAGCGTGAAGAGGCACTGCGCGCAGAAGCCGTTCGCGCCCAGCGCGCCCGCGCGCAGCGCTCGGAGGACACCGGCCGCCACCACGACCCCGGCCACGACGCGCTCGTGCACGACGAGGCGTTCGGCGAGGACATCCCCGTCAAGCCCTACGACCCGCGGACCGGCCGTGCGCGCCGCAAGCGCAGCCCCTTCGCCGTCCTGGTGTCGCTGCTGGTGCTCGTCGGTCTCATTTTCGGCATCGTCATCGGCGGGCAGAAGCTGCTGGGGCTGATCAACCCGGCCTCGCGTGACTACGTGGGCCAGGGCACCGGTGAGGTGCAGGTCCGCGTCCAGGACGGTGACACCCTCAGCGATATCGCCCGGACGCTGGTGACGGCCGACGTCGTCGCCTCCATCGGGCCCTTCATCGACGCCGCCGAGGCCAACGCCGCCGCGGTGGGCATCCAGCCGGGCGTCTACGGGATGCGGTTGCAGATGAGCGGCCAGGCCGCCCTCGACCGGCTGCTCGACCCTGCGGCGCGGCTGCTCTCCCGTGTCACCCTGCCCGAGGGGCTCACGGTCGAGCGGACCCTCGCGAGGCTCGCCGAGCAGACCGGCCGGCCGGTGGAGGAGTGGCAGGCCGCCGCGGCGGACCCCGCTGCGCTGGGGCTGCCCGCCTACGCCAACGGTTTGCCGGAGGGCTTCCTCTTCCCGGCGACCTACGACGTCGAGCCCGACGCGACCCCTGCCGACGTCCTGCGGCAGATGGTCGCCCGCGGCGTGCAGGCGCTCGACGGGCTGCAGATCCCCGAGGACCTGCGGCTCACCGTGCTGACCAAGGCGAGCATCGTGCAGGCCGAGGCCGGGTCGGTGGAGGACATGGGCAAGGTGGCCCGCGTCCTGGAGAACCGGCTCGACGACGGCATGCCGCTGCAGCTGGACACCACGGTCAACTACGCCAACGGCAAGAGCGGGATCACCACCACCGCGCAGGACCGGCAGAACCCCTCGCCGTACAACACCTACATGCACCCGGGGCTCACACCCGGCCCGATCAGCAACCCCGGGGAGGAGGCGCTGCGTGCGGTGCTGGCGCCGACCCCGGGTGACTGGCGCTTCTTCGTGGTCGTCGATCCCGACACGGGGGACACCCGGTTCGCCGTGACCGGCGAGGAGCACCAGCAGAACGTGCTGCTGTTCCAGCAGTGGCTGCGGGACAACCCCGAGGGATGAGAAGAGCGGCGGTCCTCGGCCGCCCGGTGGCGCACTCGCTCTCGCCGGTGCTCCACCGGGCCGCGTATGCGGCCCTGGGGCTGACCGACTGGACGTACGACGCGCTCGACATCGGTCCCGAGGACCTGCCGGTCCTGCTGGCCGGTCTCGGGGAGGAGTGGCGCGGCTTCTCCGTGACGATGCCGTGCAAGCAGGCCGCGGTCGACGTCGCCGACGTGGTCGAGCCGCTGCCTCGGCTGCTGCACGCGGCCAACACGCTGGTCCGCACCGATGCGGGCTGGCGGGCCGAGAACACCGACGTCGGCGGCATCGGCATGGCGCTCCAGCTGGCCGGTGTGCAGGACGTGGGGACGGCGACCCTCATCGGCGCCGGGGGTACGGCGGCCGCGGCGGCGGTGGCCCTGTCGTCCCTCGGCGCGGAACACGTCGACGTCGTCGTCCGGAACCCGTCGCGGGCCGGGGACGTCACCCGCGTGCTCGACGTCCTGGGCGTGCCGTTCACCGTGACCCCGTTGCCCGAGGCAGCGCTGGAGGCCCCGCTGGTCGTCAGCACCGTGCCCATCGGGGCCCAGCAGGACCTGCTGCACCTGCCGTGGCGCGGGGAGCACACGGTGCTCGACGTGCTCTACGCCCCGTGGCCCACCCCGCTCGCCGAGCGGGTCACCGCGGTGGGCGGCACCGTCGCCAGTGGGCTGGACGTGCTGTTCTGGCAGGCCACCGCCCAGGTGGAGCTGATGACCGGCCTGCCCGCCCCGATCGCCGCTATGCGCAGCGCCCTCGACGCCGCCCTCGACGCCCGCTGACGGCGGGCACCCGTGGAGCTGTCCCCGCCGCTGCTGTTCGGCGTCGTCCTGCTGGTCGCCGTCGCACTCGGGCCATGGTTGGCGCGCGTCGCCGCGCGGCTGGCGACCCGCGAGGACACCGCACGGACCTCGCCACCACGGGTGGCGGTCATGACGGCGGTGTTCGCCGGTCTCCTGGCCGGGGCCGTGGAGCTCACCGGTCCGCGCCCGGCGACGGCGGCCCTCGGCTGGGCCGCCGGTGCCGCCGTGGTCCTCGGGGCGGTGGACCTCGCCAGCCACCGGCTGCCGGACCGGGTCACCTACCCCGCCGCGGTCGTCTGCGCGGCGACCTTCCTCGTCGACGCGGCGGTGCTCGGCTCCTGGGGTGAGCTGCTCCGCGCCGTGGCCGCCGCTGCGGCCGCGTTCGTCGTGGGCTCCGGCGCAGCAGCCATCTCGCCGGACGCGCTCGGCTTCGGTGACGTGAAGCTGCTGGGGCTGATCGGCCTCGTCCTCGGCTGGTTCGGCTGGGGCGTCCTGCTGGCCGGGGTGTTCCTCGGCCTGCTCACCGGCGCGGTGGTCTCACTCGCCCTCTTGGCCACCCGCCGGGCCGGCTGGCGCACCGCCCTGCCGTTCGGTCCGCCGCTGATGGCGGGCGCGGTCCTGGCCCTGGCGCTCTGCTCGACTTCCCTCTGGTGAAGGGCGGGAGCGGCCACCCTTCAGGGCCCGCCCGAGCCTGCGAGGGAAGGGGTGAAGGGTGGTCCTTCTAGAATCGCCGTCATGTTGCGCTGGCTGACCGCAGGTGAGTCCCATGGTCAGCAGCTCACGGCGATCCTGGAGGGTCTGCCGGCCGGGGTCGAGGTGCAGACCTCGGACGTCGACCTGCAGCTGGCCCGCCGCCGTCTGGGCCACGGCCGGGGCGCCCGGATGTCCTTCGAGCAGGACGAGGTCACCCTCTCCGGCGGCATCCGGCACGGCCGCACCCAGGGTGGGCCGATCGCGATCCAGGTCGGCAACACCGAATGGCCGAAGTGGTCCACGGTCATGTCCGCGGACCCGGTCGACGCCGAGGTGCTGGCCCGTCAGGCCCGCAACGCCCCGCTGACCCGTCCGCGGCCCGGCCACGCCGACCTCGCCGGCATGCAGAAGTACGGCTTCTCGGACGCCCGCCCCGTCCTCGAGCGCGCCAGCGCCCGGGAGACGGCCGCGCGGGTCGCGCTGGGCGCGGTCGCGCAGGCGTTCCTCCGCCAGGCGATCGGCGTCGAGGTGGTCAGCCACGTCGTCGCCATCGGGCCGGTCGAGGTGCCCGACGGCGTCCTGCCCGGGCCACACGACAACGCCGCCATCGACGAGGACCCGGTGCGCTGCGCCGACCCGGCCACCAGCGCGCGCATGGTCGCGGAGATCGACGACGTCCGGAAGAACGGCGACACCCTCGGCGGGGTCATCGAGGTCGTCGTCCACGGCCTCCCGCCGGGTCTGGGCAGCCACGTGCACTGGGACCGCCGCCTGGACTCCCGGCTCGCCGGTGCGCTCATGGGCGTCCAGTCGGTGAAGGCGGTGGAGGTCGGCGACGGCCTGGAGACCGCGCGCCGCCGGGGCTCGGTGGCCCACGACGAGATCGAACTGGCCACCACTGATGACGGCGGGCCCAGGGCCCAGCGGCTCACCGACCGTGCCGGCGGCATCGAGGGCGGCATGACAAACGGCGAGGTGCTGCGGGTGCGGGCGGCGATGAAGCCGATCTCCACGGTGCCCCGCGCCCTCGCCACCATCGACACGGCCACCCTGGAGCCCGCCGTCGCGATCAACCAGCGCAGTGACGCCTGCGCGGTGCCCCGGGGCAGCGTCGTCATGGAGGCGATGGTCGCGCTCGTGCTCGCCGACGCGGTCCTCGAGAAGTTCGGCGGCGACTCGGTGGCCGAGACCCGCCGCAACGCGCAGGCCTACCTCGACGCGCTGCCGATCCGATGAGCGACTCCCGGCCGCTCGTCGTCCTCGTCGGACCGCCGTCCTCGGGCAAGACGACCGTGGGCACGGCGCTGGCCGCCGCACTCGGGGCGGCGTTCCGCGACACCGACCACGACGTGGAGGTCGAGGCGGGCACGAGTGTCGCCGACCTGTTCATCACCCACGGGGAGCCGCACTTCCGGGCTCTGGAGGAGCGCGCCGTCGCCCGGGCGCTGGCCGAGCACGCCGGTGTCCTGGCGCTGGGCGGCGGGGCCGTGACGAGCAAGGCGACTCGGCGGCTGCTGGTCGAGCACGGGCGCAACGGCGTCCTCGTGGTGTGGCTGGACGTCGACCTGCACTCGGCCGCTCGCCGCGTGGGCCTCTCCCGCGACCGCCCCATCCTCGGCGTGAACCCCCGCGCGATGCTCCGGCACATGCTGGAGACCCGGGCCCCGCTCTACGGCGAGGTGGCCACGCTGACCGTGCACACCGGCAACCGGGAACCCGAGGACGTCGTCGCCGACGTGCTGGCCGCACTGCCGGGCCGGCCGGTGGCCCCGTGAGCCGGGTGACCGTCGCCGGTCCCGCGCCCTACGAGGTCGTCATCGGGCCGGGGGCGCAGAACGAACTCGGCCTCGTGCTGGCCGGCACGCCGAAGGCCGCGGTCGTCCACGCGCCGCCGCTCGCCGCGGCCGCCGGCGCCGCCGTCGAGACCCTGCAGACGGCGGGTGTGGCCGCCGAGGCGGTCGTCGTCCCCGACGGGGAGGGGGCCAAGACCGCCGAGGTCGCCGCCCGCGCCTGGGAGGAGTTCGGCCGGCTGGGACTGACCCGGTCCGACGCCGTCGTCGGCATCGGCGGGGGAGCGGTCACCGACCTGGCCGGGTTCCTGGCCGCCACCTGGGTGCGCGGTGTCCGCGTGGTGCAGGTGCCGACGAGCCTGCTCGGCATGGTCGACGCCGCGGTCGGTGGCAAGACCGGTATCAACACCGGGGCCGGCAAGAACCTCGTCGGCGCCTTCCACCCGCCGGCCGCCGTCCTCGCCGACACCGACGCCCTGGCCGGCCTGCCCGAGGCGGAGTTCCGCTCCGGGCTGGCCGAGGTCGTCAAGTGCGGCTTCATCGCCGACGGCGTGATCCTCGACCTGCTCGACGACGACCCGACCGGCCGCCAGGCCACCGAGGAGCTCGTCACCCGCGCGGTGCAGGTCAAGGCCGACGCCGTGGGGGAGGACCTCTACGACCTGGGTCGCCGGGAGTTCCTCAACTACGGGCACACCCTCGCGCATGCGATCGAGCGGGTGGAGGACTTCGGCTGGCGGCACGGTGAGGCGGTGGCCGTCGGGCTGGTCTTCGCCGCGGAGCTCGCCGGCCAGGCCGGGCTGCTGTCGCGCGCCGCCGTCGACCGGCACCGCGACCTGGTCGCCGCGATGGGCCTGCCGACCACCTACGCCGGCGACTGGGACCGGCTGCAGGGCGTCATGCGGGTGGACAAGAAGGCCCGCGGCGCATCGCTGCGCTTCGTCGTCCTCGACGGGCTGGGCAATCCCACGATCCTGACCGATCCCGACCAGGCTTGGCTCGACGCCGCCTGGGCCGCCGTCTCTGCGTCGTCCGCCCACCCCGCCACCCCATCGAATGGAGCCGCATGACCATCCAGGTGCTCAACGGTGCCAACCTCGGCCGCCTCGGCCTCCGGGAGCCGGAGAAGTACGGCACCGTCACGCACGCCGAGCTGGTCGAGCTGGTCGAGGTCACCGGACGCGAGCTCGGCGTCGACGTGCAGGTGCGCCAGACCGACGACGAGGGCGAGATGCTCCGCTGGGTGCACGCCGCCTCCGACGCCGGGGACGCCGTGCTGATCAACCCCGGCGGCTGGTCACACACCTCCGTCGTCCTCCGCGACGCGCTGGCCGCGCTCAACGGCCCACTGGTCGAGGTGCACATCACCAACATCCACGCCCGCGAGGA